>JAAZCT010000251.1 GCA_012513165.1 Actinomycetales bacterium | reverse complement strand
GTCCGGACGCATCCACGTTGTGGCCAGCCTCGCTGGAGACAACCCATCCACCAAGACTGCCGTCGCAGCGATTCGTGAACTCACGGCTCGTCGTCGCGTGCTGGTTGTTGTGGAGCCAACCGACAACGTCACGATCAAGAGTTTGCGTAACGCCGAACTTGTTGAGGTCATCACTTTCGATCAACTCAACACCTACGACGTCATCCGTGCAGATGATCTTGTCTTCATCGAGTCGGCCTTTAACGAATTCGTAAAGGCTCGGGCTGTTGAGGGTGGCGAAACCATCAAGTTGAGCAAGGCGAAGACCCAGGAGGCCGGCAAATGAGCATCGGAACCTTCAACCGCGACGTCATCATTGCGCCTGTTGTGAGCGAGAAGAGCTACAGCCTTCTTGACGACAACAAGTACACGTTCATCGTGCACCCAGACGCAAACAAGACTCAGATCAAGATCGCCGTAGAGGAAATCTTCGGAGTCAACGTCACGTCCGTAAATACGATCAACCGCAAGGGCAAGACCCGCCGCACGAAGAATGGCCTCGGTAAGCGCAAGGACACCAAGCGCGCCATCGTCAGCGTTGCTGCTGGTCAGAGCATCGACATTTTCTCGAGCCAGGCCTGAGACGAGGACTGAACAGATATGGCAATCCGTAAATACAAGCCGACTACCCCGGGCCGTCGTGGTTCCTCGGTAGCTGCCTTCGCTGAAATCACGCGTAGCACTCCTGAGAAGTCGCTGGTTGAGCCACTCCCTAAAAAGGGTGGACGTAACAACCAGGGACGCATCACGACTCGTCACCAAGGTGGCGGTCACAAGCGTGCTTACCGCATTATCGACTTCAAGCGCTACGACAAGGACGGCGTGCCGGCCAAGGTCGCTCACATCGAGTATGACCCGAACCGCACTGCACGTATCGCGTTGTTGCACTACGCAGACGGCGAAAAGCGCTACATCATCGCACCTGACGGTCTCACGCAAGGCACTCCTGTTGAAGCAGGCCCGCGTGCAGACATCAAGCCAGGCAACAACCTGCCTTTGCGCAACATCCCCGTGGGTACCGTCGTTCACGCTGTTGAACTTCGCCCCGGTGGTGGCGCCAAGATGGCACGTTCCGCTGGTGCGCGTGTGCAGCTCGTCGCTAAAGAAGGAAAGCGCGCTCAACTGCGTTTGCCTTCTGGCGAAATGCGCTACGTCGACGTGCGGTGCCGCGCGACTGTTGGTGAAGTCGGTAACGCCGAACAATCCAACATCAACTGGGGCAAGGCTGGTCGTAACCGCTGGAAGGGCAAGCGCCCAACCGTTCGTGGTGTGGCAATGAACCCGGTTGATCACCCGCACGGCGGTGGTGAAGGCAAGACTTCCGGTGGTCGTCACCCAGTCAGCCCATGGGGCAAGCCTGAAGGCCGTACCCGCAAGAGCAAAGCTAGTGACCAAATGATCGTCCGCCGACGCAAGTCCGGCAAGCGGTAAGGAAGGAATGAACCATGCCGCGCAGTCTTAAGAAGGGCCCGTTCGTTGATGACCACCTCCTCAAAAAGGTGGACAAACAAAACGAGGCCGGAACGCACACCGTAATCAAGACATGGTCGCGTCGCTCGATGATCCTGCCGTCCTTCATTGGACACACGATCGCCGTACACGACGGACGTAAGCATGTCCCAGTTTTCGTCACCGACTCCATGGTTGGTCACAAGCTCGGAGAGTTCGCACCTACGCGTACTTACCGTGGCCACGAAAAGGACGACCGAAAGGCGAAGAGGCGATGAGTGCAACTACTCGCGATAACGTGAGCCACCGCCGCGAGCGTTTGCTCGGCGATGCACCTGGTGCATTTGCTGTAGCGCGCTTCGTGCGTGTGACTCCGCAGAAGGCACGACGTGTTGCAGACCTCATCCGAGGCGTGCGCGTCGAAGATGCCCTGATCACGTTGAAGTTCGCACCTCAAGGTGCCTCTGAGAACTTCTACAAGTTGGTCGACTCGGCCGCAGCGAACGCTGAGACTCTTGAAGGCCTCAACCGTTCGACGCTCGTGATCACCACGGTCACGGTCGATGAAGGTCCCACGATGAAGCGTTGGCGTCCGCGCGCCAAGGGTGCGGCCAACCGCATTCTTAAGCGCAGCAGCCACCTCACCGTGGTCGTCCAGCCTGAAGATTCCAGCAACGATAAGAAGGGTGGGAACCGCTAATGGGACAGAAAATTAACCCGCACGGTTTCCGGCTCGGTATTTCCACCGACCATAAGAGCCGTTGGTACGCAGACAAGTTGTACGCGAACTATGTCGGTGAAGACGTGCAGATCCGCAAGTTGCTCACCAAGGGCATGGATCGCGCTGGCATCAGCCGTGTAGAGATCGAACGTACGCGTGACCGCGTCCGTGTCGACATCCACACAGCCCGCCCAGGCATTGTCATCGGTCGCCGTGGCGCCGAAGCCGACCGCATTCGTGGCGATCTGGAAAAGCTCACCGGCAAGCAAGTTCAGCTCAACATCGTTGAGGTCAAGCAACCTGAACTCGACGCACAACTTGTTGCTCAGGGTGTTGCCGAGCAACTCTCGGGTCGCGTTCAGTTCCGTCGCGCTATGCGCAAGGCCATGCAGACCACAATGCGTTCGGGCGCTAAGGGTATTCGTATCCAGTGCTCGGGCCGTCTCGGCGGAGCTGAAATGAGCCGGTCAGAGTTCTACCGCGAAGGTCGCGTGCCATTGCACACGCTGCGCGCTGATGTGGACTACGGCTTCTACGAAGCTAAGACCACGTTCGGCCGTATCGGTGTGAAGGTATGGATCTACAAGGGTGAAGTTGCTGGGACCCGCGCTGAGCGTGAAGCAGAAGCCGCAAAGCGCGCTGCTGCTCCGAGCCCACGTCGCTCCGGCGGTCGTGGTGGCGCTCGCCGTCCAGCCCGCGACGCTGCACCTGCCGTAGAAGCAGCAGTTGAAGCAGCACCAGCTGCAGCCGAGGCTGCACCTGTCGCTGCAGCACCTGAAGGAGTTGAGTCCTGATGTTGATGCCCCGTAGGGTCAAACACCGCAAGCAGCACCGGCCAAAGCGCCGCGGCATGGCTAAGGGTGGAACGCAACTGGCGTTCGGCGACTTCGGTATCCAGGCGGTAGAGGGACACTACGTCACCAACCGTCAGATCGAAGCTGCTCGTATTGCCATGACGCGTCACATCAAGCGTGGCGGCAAGGTTTGGATCACGATTTACCCAGACCGCCCCATCACCAAGAAGCCTGCTGAAACCCGCATGGGTTCCGGTAAGGGTTCACCTGAATGGTGGGTCGCCAACGTCAAGCCCGGTCGCGTCATGTTCGAACTCTCAGGTGTTCCTGAAGATGTCGCGCGTGAAGCAATGCGCCGCGCAATCCACAAACTGCCGATGAAGGCTCGCTTCATCAAACGAGAATCAGGAGATGTCTGATGGCAAGCATCACAGCCGAAGAACTCCGCGAACTTGATGCCGACGCGTTGGCAACCAAGCTGGCCGAAGCCAAAGAAGAACTGTTCAACCTGCGTTTCCAGAACGCAACTGGTCAGCTCGACAACACGGCCGGTCTCCGTTCGGTGCGTCGCGACATCGCGCGTATTTACACGGTTATCACTGAGCGTGAACTCGGAATTGTCGAATCAGATTCGAACGAAGAGGTCACCGCATGAGTACTAAGGACAATGAAGTGAACGAAGTTCGCTCTGCTCGTAAGGTCCGTGAGGGCCTCGTCGTCAGCGACAAGATGGATAAGACCATCACCGTGAGCATTGAAGACCGCTTTAAGCACCCGCTTTATGGCAAGGTTCTTCGCCGCAACATCAAGTTGAAGGCACACGACGAGAACAACGAAGCTGGCATCGGCGACCGCGTTCAGATTGCCGAAACTCGACCACTCTCGGCAACCAAGCGTTGGCGAGTCGTTCAGATTCTCGAGAAGGCTAAGTAGGAGACACGTCATGATTCAGCAAGAATCGCGACTCAAGGTCGCCGACAACACTGGTGCGAAGGAAATCCTTTGCATCCGTGTTCTCGGAGGCTCCGGTCGCCGCTATGCCGGTGTTGGTGACACGATCGTTGGTACGGTCAAAGACGCCATCCCCGGTGGAAACGTTAAGAAGGGCGACGTTGTCAAAGCTGTCGTCGTGCGTACCGTAAAGGAACGCCGACGCGCTGATGGCTCGTACATCAAATTTGATGAGAACGCTGCTGTGATCCTCAAGGCCGACGGTGAACCCCGCGGTACGCGTATCTTCGGTCCAGTCGGACGCGAGCTGCGCGATAAGAAGTTCATGCGCATCATTTCTCTCGCACCTGAGGTGATCTGACATGGCTCGTATTCGTAAAGGTGACCAGGTTCTGGTCGTCGCAGGCAAAGACAAGGGCGTCGAAGGCAAGGTCATCACGGTCTTGCACGAACAAGACCGCGTCATTGTCGAAGGCGTCAACCGAGTGAAGAAGCACACGCGCGCTGGTCAAACCGGCGCCGAGGGCGGAATCATCACTACCGAAGCCTCGATCCACATCTCGAACGTCATGCCTTTGGCAGACATCGATGGCAAGAAGACCCCAACGCGTGTCAGCAGCGCCGTCGTTGACGGAAAGCGCACTCGCGTTGCACGCAAGACCGGAAAGGAGATCTGAGCATGAGTACCACCACGACACCGCGCCTCAAGACGCAGTACCGCGACGAGATCGCGCCTGCTCTGAAGGAACAGTTTGAATACAGCAATGTCATGCAGATCCCCGGCCTCACGAAGATCGTCGTGAACATGGGTGTGGGCGAGGCAGCTCGTGACGGCAAACTGATCGAAGGAGCAATCCGGGATCTCACCGCCATTACAGGCCAGAAGCCACAGGTAACCAAAGCTCGCAAGTCCATCGCACAGTTCAAACTGCGCGAAGGCCAGCCCATCGGTGCGCACGTCACACTTCGTGGCGATCGCATGTGGGAGTTCCTGGATCGTCTGCTCTCGCTCGCCTTGCCGCGTATCCGCGACTTCCGTGGTCTTTCGCCCAAGCAATTCGATGGTCGCGGAAACTACACGTTCGGTTTGACCGAGCAAGTGATGTTCCACGAGATCGATCAAGACAAGGTTGATCGTCAGCGCGGTATGGACATCACGATCGTGACGACCGCAAACAACGATGAAGAGGGACGGGCGTTGCTCAAGCTGCTCGGTTTCCCATACAAGGAGAACTGATATGGCAAAGACTGGCCTGAAAGTAAAGGCAGCCCGCAAGCCCAAGTTTGCTGTTCGCGGATACACCCGTTGCCAGCGTTGCGGTCGCCCGAAGTCCGTTTACCGCAAGTTCGGCCTGTGCCGTGTTTGCTTGCGTGAGATGGCGCACCGTGGCGAACTGCCCGGCGTAACCAAAAGTTCCTGGTAATTCACTACCCAACAACGTTGCAGGTCTGCTCCCACCCATGAGGGGACGAGCGAAGAAACCACAGCGAGAACGGATAACACTGAAATGACAATGACAGACCCGATCGCGGACATGCTCACGCGTGTTCGTAACGGCAGTCAGGCCTTTCACGATGAGGTCTCGATGCCGCACTCGAAGATGAAGGAAGGTGTAGCCCAGATCCTTAAGCAGGAGGGTTACATTACTGACTTCGTTGTGCGTGAACCGTCAGATGGCGAAGTAGGAAAGTCTCTGAAGGTCACACTCAAGTACGGCCCCTCACGCGAACGCTCGATTGCGGGAATCCGCCGCATCAGCAAGCCAGGCCTTCGTGTTTACGCCAAGTCGACCAACCTTCCAAAGGTGCTCGGCGGACTCGGCGTGGCCATTATTTCCACAAGCCAAGGTCTGCTTACTGATAAGCAAGCCTCCAACAAGGGCGTCGGCGGCGAAGTACTCGCCTACGTCTGGTGACGGGGAGATAGAACATGTCGCGTATTGGAAAAATCCCAGTAGCAGTGCCTGCCGGCGTCGATGTGACCATCAATGGTCAGGACGTTCGTGTCAAAGGACCTAAGGGCGAACTGACCCACACAGTCGTTAACCCGATCACTGTCAATAAAGGCGAAGACGGAACGTTGTCCGTCGAGCGTCCTAACGATGAACGTCGCAGTAAGGCCATGCATGGTCTGAGCCGCACGCTCATCAACAACATGGTGGTTGGCGTTACTCAGGGCTACGAAAAGAAGCTCGAGATCGTCGGCGTTGGCTACCGTGTCATCCCAAAGGGTCCGACCGAAATCGAACTGAACCTCGGCTTCAGCCACCCGGTATTCGTAAACGCTCCTGAAGGCATCACTTTTGCTGTCGAAGGACCTACTAAGTTCAGCGTCGCTGGCATCGACAAGCAACTTGTCGGTGAAGTAGCCGCGAATATCCGCAAACTACGCAAGCCAGAGCCTTACAAGGGCAAGGGTGTGCGTTACGCCGGCGAACATGTTCGTCGCAAGGCCGGAAAGGCTGGTAAGTAAGCCATGGCAATTTCTATTAAGCAATCGAAGCGCAATAGCGATCGTCTCGCATCGCGTAAGCGTCGCCAGATTCGTGGCCGTAAGAAGATCAGCGGATCTCCTGAGCGTCCCCGTCTCGTGATTACTCGCTCGAGTAAGCACATCGTCGCTCAGGTCGTTAATGACCTCGAAGGACACACTCTGGTTTCGGTTTCCACCATGGAAGCTGACCTGCGTGGACTCGAAGGCGACAAGACCGCAAAGGCTCGTAAGGCTGGCGAACTGATCGCCGAACGCGCCAAGGCTGCAGGCGTTGAGACTGTCGTCTTCGACCGTGCAGGTAACAAGTACGCAGGCCGAGTCGCTGCTTTGGCAGACGGTGCTCGCGAGGGCGGACTGGAGTTCTGATGACCATGAATACGATCAAGAGGAGTGCGGCATGAGCGCGCGCCGACAGGGCAGTGGAGAGCGTCGCGGACGCGGCGACCGCGCTGCCGAGAAGTCTAACTACATTGAAAAGGTCGTCACGATAAATCGTGTCGCCAAGGTGGTCAAGGGTGGCCGTCGTTTTAGCTTCACCGCATTGGTAATCGTCGGAGACGGCGAAGGCCAGGTTGGTGTCGGCTACGGCAAGGCCAAAGAAGTTCCCACTGCGATCGCCAAGGGTGTCGAAGAAGCCAAGAAGAGCTTCTTCCGCGTGCCGTTGATCCAGAACACCATCCCGCACCCGGTTCAGGGTGAAAAGGCTGCTGGCGTGGTTTACCTGCGCCCAGCTGCCCCCGGTACCGGTGTTATTGCTGGCGGACCAGTTCGTGCAGTGCTCGAAGCCGCTGGTGTGCACGATGTTCTGAGTAAGTCGCTCGGTTCGTCGAACGCGATCAACATCGTTCACGCCACCATCGAAGCGCTTCGCTCGCTCGAATCACCCGAGCAGGTTGCTGCTCGTCGTGGCTTGGCAGTCGAAGACGTTGCTCCAGCGTTCTTGCTCCGCGCAGCAGCAGAGAAGACCGCAGCACCGGCTGAGGCAGGTGCATGATGGCGAAGCTAGAAGTGACTCAGATTCGCTCTGCGATTGGTCGTGGCCAGAATCAACGCCACACCCTGCGCAGCTTGGGTCTCAAGCGCATTGGCGACACCGTCGTCGTTGAAGATCGGCCAGAAATCGTCGGAATGGTGAACACCGTGACGCACCTTCTGTCCGTGAAGACACTCACTGATGAGGAGGCGAACTGATATGACTATCAAGTTGCATCACTTGCGCCCAGCTCCCGGAGCTAAGAAGGCCAAGACCCGCGTCGGTCGTGGTGAAGCGTCCAAGGGTAAAACTGCAGGTCGCGGTACCAAGGGTACGAAGGCTCGTTACCAGGTTCCGGCCGGTTTTGAAGGTGGACAAGTTCCACTGCACATGCGCCTGCCGAAACTTAAGGGCTTCAAGAATCCCTTCCGGGTTGAATACCAGGTTGTGAACCTTGACCGTTTGAACGAACTATTCCCAGAAGGTGGCGCGGTTGACGTGGCTACCCTCGTTGAGAAGGGTGCTGTTCGCAAGGGCGAACCAGTCAAGGTTTTAGGTAACGGAGAGATCTCGGTAGCCGTGAACGTTGCGGTCGACAAGATCTCAGCGTCGGCCAAGAGCAAGATCGAAGCCGCTGGCGGCTCGGTCACATTGCTTGGCGCCTGAACCACAAGAAGCTATGTCTTGAGCGGGTGGGCCTTTGTCGGCCCGCCCGCTTTTGACATTTTCACAACCGATCCCTCATAACCGTGCGGCCCTCGGATCGGACGCTGTTAGAGTGTGAAGTCGGGCCTCGAGCCCGGAACATCGAATAGACCGCCGCAACGTGGTCGAGGAGGAAGCCCGTGTTACGCGTCTTCGCAAACGCCTTTAAGACGCCTGATTTGCGCAAAAAGATTCTTTTTGCCCTAGGCATTATTGTGCTGTTCCGTCTTGGGTCGATGACTCCAGCTCCAGGTGTCAACGTTGTCAATGTCCAAAAGTGCATCAATTTGGCCACGGCATCCAGCAACGACACTGCTGGCCTCTTCAACTTGATCAACGTCTTTTCAGGTGGCGCACTGCTCCAAATGACGGTGTTTGCGCTCGGAATCATGCCGTATATTACGGCTTCCATCATCTTGCAATTGCTCGTCGTGGTGATCCCGCGATTGGAAGCACTCAAGAAGGAAGGCCAAGCGGGCCAGACCAAGATCACTCAGTACACCCGTTACCTCACAGTCGGATTGGCGATCCTGCAAGCCGTCGGTATTGTGGCGATGGCCCGCTCAGGCAATCTGTTTGGTGGCGTGTGTAACGAAGAACTTCTCTATAACAACGACAGCATCGCTTCGTTCCTCCTGATCGTCCTAGTGATGGTTGCGGGCACCACGGTTATCATGTGGTTGGGCGAACTCATCACTGACCGGGGGGTCGGCAACGGTATGTCGGTCCTGATTTTCGTGCAGGTCACTGCCACGTTCCCCGGCGCGATGTGGGAGATCAAGGCCACCAAGGGATGGGCGATGTTCTCGATCGTCTTGCTGGTCGGCCTCGCCATCGTGGGTCTTGTGATCTTCATCGAGCAAGCGCAACGTCGCATCCCTGTTCAGTATGCGAAGCGTATGGTTGGCCGCCGGATGTTCGGCGGTTCGGCTACCTACATTCCGCTCAAGGTGAATCAAGCTGGCATTATTCCGGTTATCTTTGCGTCGAGCCTGATGTATGTGCCGGTGCTGTTGGCGCAGTTCAACCCGGGAACTAAATGGTCCAGTTTGATCAAAGACTACTTTACTTCTGGCGGACATCCCGTCTACATGGTGACGTTCTTTGCCTTGATCGTATTCTTCACCTACTTCTATGTGTCGATCACTTTTGATCCCGCCGAAGTGGCAGACAACATGAAGAAATATGGCGGCTTTATTCCCGGTATCCGTGCGGGACAGCCAACCCAAGACTATTTGGCCTACGTGTTGAGCCGGATCACAGCTCCTGGCTCGATCTACTTAGGTCTCATCGCTCTCGTACCCATGATTGCGATCGCCACGATTGGAGCGAACCAGAGCTTCCCGTTCGGTGGCACGACCATATTGATTATCGTTGGCGTCGGCTTGGATACCGTCAAACAAATCGAGAGCCAGTTGCAGCAACGTAACTACGAAGGAATTCTGAAATGAAGCGACTCCTGATCATGGGACCTCCCGGTGCGGGCAAAGGGACCCAAGCTATTTCACTCGCGTCGACCATTAACGGCGCGCATATCTCCACCGGAGACATTTTCCGTGCGAACGTTTCGGGCGAAACTGAATTGGGCAAGATTGCCAAGCGGTTTATGGATAACGGCGAGTACGTGCCAGATGAGGTCACCAACGCTATGGTGAAAGATCGTCTGAACCAAGACGATGTCAAGGAGGCCTTCTTACTAGACGGTTATCCCCGCACATTAGATCAGGTGCATACGCTGGATGAGATTCTCGCTGAGCTCGGTTCCAGCCTCGATGGTGTCATCGCACTGACTGTTGATTCCGAAGAACTCATTGAGCGTCTGCTCGAGCGTGCAAAGGTCAGTGGTCGTACTGACGATACGGAAGTTGTGATTCGTCACCGTCAGACCATCTACACGTCTGAAACTGCGCCATTGCTCGATGTATATCGCGAGCGAGGCATTTTGCACGAGATCGACGGAATGGGTACGCCCGAAGAGGTGGGCGCCCGAATCTCCGCAGTTGTCAATCGCTGAATGTTCGGCCCAAAAGTCGAAATCAAGACACCAGCACAACTGGCGACAATGCGCCAGGCAGGGCTGGTAGTCGCTGCTGTCATTGATGCCCTCAAGCAGAACGTCGCTGTCGGTGTTTCTACGGCTGAACTTGATGAGATCGCGCACGATGTGATCCGATCAGCGGGAGCCACCTCGAATTTTCTCGGCTACCACGGGTTTACCGGAGTTATTTGCGCCTCGGTCAACGAAGAGATCGTTCATGGCATTCCAGGGCAACGCATCTTGGCCGACGGAGACATCATTTCTGTTGACTGTGGAGCCATCGTGAAAGGCTGGCATGGCGATGCCGCTGTCACGATTCCCGTGGGCGCGGTTTCACGGAAAAACCTCGATCTGATCGACACGACGAACGAGGCATTGTGGCGGGGAATCGCGGCTGCCCGCGTGGGCGGTTCCATCGGAGATATCTCGAATGCGATCGAACGTTTCGTCAAAGGGCAGGGCGCCTACGGGATCACTCAAGTGGTTACGGGCCACGGGATTGGCACTGAATTGCACCAAGCTCCTGAGGTGCCCAACTTCGGGCGCCGAGGCAAAGGGCCGAAACTCGCTGATGGTCTCGTGATTGCGATCGAGCCGATGATAACGCTCGGCAGTTCCAAGGCAGTCATTTTGGAAGACGAATGGACTGCGGTGACCCCCGATGGCTCCTGGGCTGCTCACGCGGAACATACGGTGGCCATCACTGATAAAGGCTTGAGCGTTCTCACTGACCCCGACGGGGGAGAGGCCAGACTGGCGTCGTTCGATGTTCCGTTCGTATCCTTCGATTGATCAACGCAGATCCGAGCAGTAGTTGACTATCTCGGGCATTCTGTACACATGAAAAGAATGATTGCGCTCGTCGTCACGGCGTTGGCGCTCGCCGCCTGCGGAATCAACGATGTGCCCGAAACGCCACAAGAGACCGGCTCCGGAATTGAAGAGCTCTCTGACGAAGCGGCTCAAGAAGCGTTCGAGGAGTGGCTCAATGCAGAAAACGAGGGCGATTGCGCGCTCGTGAAGTCCCGAG
>JAAZCT010000032.1 GCA_012513165.1 Actinomycetales bacterium | reverse complement strand
GATCTACACCGGGCCTGCTTCTAGGCGCGCCGATGAAGTTGCCGGCTGGGATCCTGCGTGGGCCCAAACGAGCTAACTAAGCGACCTGCGTTAATCGCTGGCTGACGCTCTCGCGATCGTTGCAGCGTCCAACGCCTCAACGATCGCGTCCGCACCGGCCCCAGCGGTCAGTTCGCCTGCCGCCAGGGCACGTTTGGCTTCTTCGCGAACAGCAGCGACGCTCGGATCCCGCAACAGACGTTGTTCGAGTTCGTCCCGCACGAGGGACAGCATGAAGTCGCCCTGTTGACTGGTCCGCTTTTCGGCCACACCTTTCGGGCCCATGAACTCGCGGTGGCGAATGATGCGGTTCCAGACTGTGTCGATGCCGGTGCTTTCTAGGGCCGAGCACGTTAACACGGGTGGCACCCAGTCTTGCGTTCCTGCGTAAACCAAACGCAAGGCTCCGGATAGTTCACGGGCCGTGACTTCGGCTTCGCGGACCCGTTCACCGTCGGCTTTGTTGACGGCAAGAACGTCGGCAATCTCGAGAATGCCCTTCTTGATGCCTTGGAGTTGATCTCCGGTTCGAGCAATCGTGAGGAACAGGAACGTATCGACCATCCCGGCCACCGTGATCTCGGATTGGCCGACGCCGACGGTCTCCACGAGGACCACGTCGAAGCCAGCGGCTTCCAGGATCGTCATCGCTTGGCTGGTGGCGCGAGCCACGCCACCAAGCGTGCCAGCGCTGGGTGAGGGCCGAATGTAGGCATTGGGGTCCACTGAGAGGTGCGCCATGCGTGTCTTGTCGCCCAGCACTGAACCGCCCGTGCGCACGCTAGACGGATCCACGGCCAACACGGCAACCTTGTGGTCAGTCTTCGTCAGGTGCGTGCCCAACGCTTCGACGAACGTCGATTTGCCGACGCCTGGCACGCCCGAGATGCCGACCCGCACGGCTTTTCCCACGCGCGAGTCGGGGTGGGAAACGAGATTATTGAGCAACACTCGAGCTTGGCTGCGGTGGTCGTCCCGACGTGATTCAACCAGCGTGATCGCCCGAGACACCGACGTGCGCTGCCCGGCCCGAATGGCATCGGCTAGTTCTTCGATGTGGGTCATCTGTTCGCTCACATTCGTGAGTCTAGTCGGCGTCGGGGTGATGTCGGCTGCCATCAGATCACGCGTTGCGCGGAGCTCAATCCAAACTGCCCGAGAACTTCGTCGACGTGTTTCGCCAACTGGTCTTGGGTGAGATCCACGCCCGGTTGATACGCGTTTGTACTGAGAAAAACTCGACCCAGAATCCGTCCGCTCAAGACATAGGCGCTGCCGCCGATGCGCTCGAAGTCTGCCGGAACCATGCCCGGTTCAACCAACCGCGCCGTGAAGTAGCGTGCTTCGGCTCCGTCAATCTGGCCCACCGCCGGATCCATCGGGCCATAGTTGGAGCAGCCCACGGGCACATCGTGCGCACCCATCGCGATCGCTTCGGACTTACGCACCAGCGCTTTGGGGAGGAGCGGGGTCAAGGGCAGGGCGGCGAGCATCGCGTGCGAGGTGGTGGCGAGGCGTTGAAGTGCCGTCTTGGTCGCTGCGCGCAGCGCGCTCACGTCTGTCGCCAGCAGTGCTGGCTCGCACGCAACGGTGATGGAGTCCAGCGCGTTCGCTCGGGTGTCGCCGTCTTCGCGGACGCTCACTGGGATCGCGAGGCGCACTTGGCCATCGGAACCGATTCGACCCAAACGCTCCCCGATACTCGCGGCAAACGCTTGCACGAGAGTGTTGCTCGATCCACCGACAGCTGCTGCCCGCGCGTCCCAGTCCGCTTGATCCACCAAGACGCCCACGACCTGGTGTTGTGAAGCGGGGTGCGGGGACGGCGGCAGAGCTTTCGGCCCGGGCGAACCGGGCGAACTCATCGAGCGCGCAGCCTTCACGAGACCAACCACAGCTTTCGCCAGAGAAGGCAGCGAACGGAAGCTCGAAGCGAGGTCCGCAAAGAATCGTTTGACTCGATTGCCCGCATAGCGAGCCGGATAGGCAGGTCCACGGCTATGGCCCTGAGTCGCATCGCCGATGGCTTGCAGCACGCACAGCCCGTCGCCCAGCGTGTGCGGTATCGGCATCGTGACGGCCGTTCCGCCGTCGGTGAACGTCAGGACCCCAAGCAACCAACCGGGGCCGCTTTCGGGGTCAATGGGCCGGTTGGAGATCTCGTCGATCCACGCGCCCAACTCCGAACGATCTCGCGGCGCGCTTTCCACCACGATTTCTGGCACTCGGTCAATGCGAGCCCACCGATGCCGACCGAACGGCAACGGCGACGTATCAACCAGCCTGCCCAACAACGTGTGGGCCAGATTCTCGTTGAATCGCGTCAAGGCCGCCATGTCGATCGCGCGCTCGTACACCCACGTGCCCTGAAAGAAGGGCTGATGTCCGAGAGCGCGAAGCCCCAAGAACGAGGCCTGATCGATATGAGCGAGCCTCGTATCAGTCACGGCTGCGGAGTCGCTCCAGCAAGTCGAGAGCCGAATCGGCGATGACGGTTCCTGGCAGGAACACGGCAGCCGCGCCCATCTCTTTGAGCGTCGCGACGTCATCGGGTGGAATCACGCCTCCGATAACGACCATGATGTCTGGACGACCCAGATCTGCCAACGCGGTCTTCAAGGCTGGCAGCAGCGTCAGGTGGCCCGCAGCCAACGACGAGACTCCGACAATGTGTACGTCGGCGTCCACCGCTTGTTGCGCGACTTCTTCCGGCGTCGAGAACAGCGGGCCTACGTCGACGTCGAAGCCCATATCAGCGAAGGCCGACACGATGACTTTCTGGCCGCGATCGTGACCGTCTTGGCCCATCTTCGCCACGAGGATACGAGGACGACGACCTTCGGCGATCTCGAACTCGTCGGTGGCTTCGATCACACGGCTGACGGCGCTCGAGTCGCCAGATTCACTTCGGTACACACCAGAAATAGTACGAATGATTGCTTGGTGGCGCCCGTAGATCTTCTCAAGTGCGTCACTAATTTCGCCCACGGTGGCCTTGGCGCGCGCCGCGTCCACGGCCAATCCGAGCAAGTTTCCGTCGAGGGAACCGTCGCGCGAAGCGCCTCGCTCGGCGCTGTTCGTGAGCGCTTCGAGCGCACGACGCACATCGTCGTCGTTGCGTTCCGCGCGCAAGCGTTGCAGCTTTTCAACCTGCGCTTGGAGCACAGCCTTGTTGTCGACCTTGAGCACGTCGATCGGCTCTTCATCGGGCACCTGGTAGGTGTTGACGCCAACCACGACCTGCTGGCCGGAATCGATCCGGGCCTGAGTGCGGGCTGCGGCCTCTTCGACGCGCATCTTGGGGATGCCTTCTTCGATGGCCTTTGCCATGCCGCCAGCGGCCTCAACCTCTTGGATGTGAGCCCACGCGCGGTTCGCGATATCGCGAGTCAGCTTCTCGACGTAGTACGAGCCACCCCACGGGTCGATCGAGTTTGTGGTGCCCGACTCCTGCTGCAACAACAACTGCGTATTACGCGCAATGCGTGCGCTGAAGTCGGTAGGCAGTGCGATCGCTTCGTCGAGGGCGTTGGTGTGCAGACTCTGGGTG
>JAAZCT010000031.1 GCA_012513165.1 Actinomycetales bacterium | reverse complement strand
GTAGTACGACACAACGATGGCCGTGGTCTCTTCCTTGTGCGTGAAGTTCTTGACCGCATAGATGCGACCGATCACGAGAAGGAAGGCGACGAGGCCGAGCGACACGTGGATTCCGTGGAAGCCGGTAGTGAGGTAGAACGCAGATCCGTATGGATCGCTTCCGAACTTGATTCCCTCTGACACAAAGGTCGCGTACTCCCAAGCCTGGCCAGCAACGAAGATGGCCCCCAGGAAGAACGTGAGGTAGAACCACTCGACGGTTCCCCACTTGGCGGGGCTCTTGCCGGTGGCTCGCGGCTGCATGCGCTCGGCAGCGAAGACGCCTGCCTGAGCGGTGAAGGAGGAAGCCACAAGGATGAGCGTGTTGATGAGAGCGAAAGTAAAGTTATGCTTCGCGGTCTGCTCTGCCCACAACTCGGGGTTCATCGCCCGAAGTGTGAAGTAGATAGCAAACAGGCCTGCGAAGAACATGACCTCGCTGCCAAGCCACACGATCGTGCCGACGGCGACGATGTTGGGTCGCTTGACCGCGGGCACGGCTGACTGGGTATTCATAGTGGTCGTTGTCACCCTTCCATTATGGCTGAAAGTTTGGTGTGCATTTTCAAAACTGACGGCGCGCCGGAGTTTCTTGCGAAATACCTACCCAGCCTATCGCGATAAATGACGCTCGTGGACCACATGGTGCAAGGCCCGGCGTGTCGTCAGTAGGATTGGAATATGACTGATGACCGGACTTGGCCAGCAATTCTTTCAACCCTTCTTGCTCAGGATGACCTGAGTGTCTCCCAGGCGGACTGGGCGATGTCACGGTTCATGACCGGTGAAGCCACGGGGGCCCAGATTGGTGGCTTCCTGGTGGCGCTCCAGGCCAAGGGCGTCACGGTCGAAGAAGTCATAGGTTTCCGTGACGCGATTCTCGCAGAGGCACTCCCTATTGAGCTTCCGACGATGTCGCTCGACATCGTCGGCACCGGTGGCGACCGCTTCGGTACCGTGAACATTTCGTCGATGGCGTCGATTGTGGCCGCAGCTGCAGGGGTGCCGGTCGTGAAGCACGGTAATAAGGCGGCGAGTAGCCAGTCCGGTTCGAGTGATGTGTTCACTGCACTCGGCATCGATCTTGGCCTCGATGGCGACCAGTTGGCTCGTTCATTCGATGACGCGGGAATTGCGTTCGTTCACGCGGCGAGGTGTCTCCAGGGGTTTCGCCATGTTGGGCCAGCGAGAAGCGAACTCGGTATTCCGACAGTCTTTAACTTCCTCGGGCCGCTGTGCAACCCGGTGCGGCCGGAGGCGTGCGCGGTGGGAGTGGCCGATCTCGAGCGTGTTCCAATCTTTGTTGGGGTGTGCCAGCTTCGTGGCGCGTCCGCGCTCGTATTCCGGGGTGACGACGGGCTTGACGAACTGACCACAACCGGGCACTCTCGCATTTGGGAGGTCAGCCGAGGCGGTGTCACGGAGCACGATCTTGATCCGCGCGATCTCGGAATTCCACGTGCTGAGATCTCGGATCTCGTCGGGGGAACTCCTGAAGCGAACGCTGACGTGGTGCGTCGAGTACTTGCGGGGGAGCATGGTCCAGTGCGCGATATTGTGCTCTTGAACGCCGCTGCGGGGCTCGTTGCATATGACATTGCGTCGGTTCCCGAGTCCGTTGAGCGACCGTTGCTTGCCCGTCTCAAAGAAAAGCTTGAGATTGCGGCAGCCGCCGTCGATTCCGGTGCTGCCTCGCGCAAGCTTGAGTCTTGGGTTCGCGCGACGCAGGAACACGCCCGGATCGTGTAGACGGAGCGGAAATCGCTGCCTCGTTATTTGCCTCGCGCGGCCCGAATGAACTGTGAAATGAGTTCAAGACTTTTCACACCGGGCGCTGATTCAACGCCGCTTGAGACGTCGACGCC
>JAAZCT010000250.1 GCA_012513165.1 Actinomycetales bacterium | reverse complement strand
CTTCACCAATGGGCTCAGGCAACACTCGGTCCACCAGAGGAAACGCGCGCCGCAGTACCGAAAGAAGTGCGCGTCGAACTTGAAGAGATCGCGGATGCGGGCCCAGCGCGAAACGTCTCATTGGGCGCACAATTCGGCGAGGGCCTCGCAGCGAAGTCCGTTTGGGGCACTGGCGTCTGGCGTGAAACGTCAGCTAAGCCTTTGCACCTCGAATACCAAACCCGTGTGTTGTGGGAACTTGAAGATGCGGACGGAAACGTGCGTTTGGTCGGAATGGTACGAACGCATGCGTTGATCGATGATGGTGAAACGCTTTCGATCGGTCAGTCTTGGCAAGAGTTCGGCGCTGACGATTGCGCGCTGGCGATCGAGGAGGACATCCGGCCAGGCGGAGACATCGCCGAACAGAACAAAGACCTGCGCACATTCGTCGATATCGCCAACAGTCTTGAAGTGGTGCCGCCAGACTTCTCGGCCGACGATGTCGTCGATGAACAGTTCGTTGAACGGTGCCGCGCAGGAACCGTCTGAAACCGACCGCTACGATAGGTGCCGGTGCTTCGCACCATGCCCCTGTAGCTCAGACGGTAGAGCGCCTCACTTGTAATGAGGATGTCGCGGGTTCGATTCCTGTCGGGGGCTCCACAATTTCTCGCTGGCGCAGTCACGTGCGCACCTGTTGTTACGAGAGGCTCAGGGAAGGCCACGAACTCGACGCTGTACCTGGAGTCAGCGGTAGACCTAAGAGGCCGAGCGACACGTTCGCAAGATCAAGATTCCGGATCGGCCGCGACTGGGGTCCGTTTGCGACCTCATTATGGGGATCGTGTCTGCCGGGGTTCAGGGCATACAAATCTTTGCCAACACCGATTCCGTCCCCAAACGTAATGAACGGGACGCGCGCATTTGCCAGCTTGGTGGCAGTGCGGTGTTGCTTGCGACCGACCGCACCGCCATGGTCGCTCGTGATAACAAACGTGACCGGTCGCTCGGATTCCGCTGCGGCAGCCATGAGCGTGCCCAACTGTTTGTCGATCTCGGTCAGCGCGGTCAAGTACTCAAAACCCAACCAACCGTGCTCATGGCCGGCTGCGTCGCCGCCTGAGAGGTGCAGGAAAACGAAGTCGGTGTCTTGCTGCTTGATACGCTCTGCTGCCAGCCTGACGATGATGGGCGCGTCAGCGATCGCGGTCCGATCGATCTTGTTTCGCCCGTCGTCCTCCCCGATGGAGTCTGGTGCGCCGTTCGTGCCGTTCCAGGACCGCGCCAAGTAAGAAAACTTGTCCTTTTCGGCATAGAAAGCGGTTGCCAAACCGCGGTCGTGCGCGATGTCGAAGATGCTCGGAACGTAATCGTCGTTGTCAGCCTCCAACGTTGAACCGTTGTCCTTGTTCTGGGTAACGCCATGACCAGCAGGATCACGCACCTCGCGACCCGTCAGCATGCCGGTGTGGTTCGGCAGCCTCTTCGTGGACTGAGCCGAGGAGCGCGCATTGAGAGTGGATGCCCCTTGCGTCAGCAAGGTGGTGAAGTTCGGGGAACTCTTCTGTTCGAGCTTGTTGAAAGCTTCAGGGTTCAGCCCATCGATCG
>JAAZCT010000249.1 GCA_012513165.1 Actinomycetales bacterium | reverse complement strand
GTACTCATCCGAAGCAACTCCCACGATCAAACGATCGCAATGCTGGCTCGCTGAACGCAATAGGTTCAAGTGTCCGACGTGGAACAAATCGTAAACACAACTCGCGTATCCGACAATCTCAGCCATGGCAATCACCACGCACCTTTACGGTTGAGCACTACCCACACGGTGCGGAACATGATCCTGATGTCCATCGGGTACGTCCAGTTGTTGACATACTTCAAGTCCAAGCGAATGGATTCATCCCACGAGAGCGTGGAGCGGCCACTGACTTGCCAGAGGCCCGTCATGCCTGGCTTAACGTGAAGGCGACGCCAGACCCAAGGACTGTATTGCGAGGTTTCGCTTTCGATCGCTGGGCGCGGGCCGACAAGTGACATCGTCCCAAGCAAGACGTTGAACAGTTGTGGCAACTCATCAAGCGACGATTTGCGCAAGAAACCACCCACCCGAGTGACGCGCGGGTCTTCGGTCATCTTGAAGAGCGGACCAGCGCCATCGTTCAACTCTCGCAAGCCTTCGACTTGGTCCTGAGCATCTTGAATCATGGTGCGGTACTTGTAGATCGTGAACGGCACGCCGTCTTTGCCGGTACGTTCTTGGCGGAAGATTGCGGGGCCTTTGCTGTCTAGGCGGATGGCGATCGCGATTGCCATCATCACCGGCGACAGGAGGATCAACGCAACGCCAGCAAGGACGCGGTCGGAGATTGCTTTGATGGCGCGCGAGACGATATGCGCATTCGGCTGATCTAGGGAAAGTGCCAACTGCTCGCCGACCTTGGTGGGACGAACGTACTCGACGTAGTCGTGCATATCGGCGAGGATCAAGCACTGAATCTCGGCCTTGCGCAATCCCCAAGCCAAGTGGCGCAAACCGGGGTCTGCCATGGCATCTTCAGCAACGATCACAACCCGGGCTCCGCGAGCTGTGTGAAGCATGCGCGGCACATCACGAAGTACTGAGTTCAACGTGGCACTCGCCATCGGCGCATCAGGATCCCAGGTGCACGCACCAACAACGACAAGATCTTTGCGGTGCTCCCAGCGAGCTGACAGGCGGCCGACAGCGTCTTCCGGACCAACCAAGAGTGTTGGGACCCGGCGGAATGCCAGCCGGTGCATCATCGCGGAAACAAAGAGCAGCCCGGAAGTCACCGCGAGCGCAACAAATCCGATGCGAACCTGCATAGGGATGACGGCGTCTGCGATGACTGCCACCAAAGAAACCAGCGACAGAATCACGATAAGCCGACGCGAGGGCGCCAGTGAGTTCGACCGATCATAGGCCGGCATGGTCGCCAAGTTAAACGCGATCCATGTTGCCGACATCAAAACGACGACGGTGGCAGTGACCGCCGATGCGCTCAATAGGATTGCGGCAATCGCGGTTCCCACAACAACCGAGACATGCCCGATTAGCCCCTGACGAACCATGTAAGACATGGCCGAATGCGCTTTAGGTAGCCGAGTAAATTCACCACGAACCGCCCGGTGTTGACCAAGTCGGCTTTGTTCACGGTCGGACTCGACAAGGCGTAGTCCAGTGACTACTTCAGCCTCGCCTGCGAACGTTGTCATTCAAACTCCCGCGTAAGAATCCCGAAACCACAGTGAAAACTGTGGATGCTTCCTGAAATTTCCAAGCCTCAATTAAACGTTGCTGTCCTCATGGAACTGACTTGAGAACTAACAAGGCAAATTGTGCGCCTAGTTAAAAATAGTCCATTTGAACTACTTTGGCTATCTGATTGGGGGTATTTTTCTGTATCCCGAGTCACATGAATCACATAGACCCCATCCCCTGGTCGGATATTCACTCATATTTCGGCAAAAAAGTGGGGCCCCGGAAAACCGGAGCCCCACTTTCAGAATATTTTCTTGGGTCAGAAGCCCATGCCACCCATTCCGCCCATGTCGCCCATGTCAGGAGCGGCAGCAGCGGCCGGTTCTGGCTTGTCAGCCACAACAGCTTCGGTGGTGAGGAACAAGGCTGCGATCGAAGCCGCGTTCTGCAGTGCCGAACGAGTCACCTTGGCAGGATCGATGATGCCAGCGGCGATCATGTCAACGTATTCGCCCGTGGCCGCGTTCAAGCCGAAGCCTGCTTCGAGACCGGAGACCTTCTCAGCAACGACTCCGCCTTCGAGCCCAGCGTTCACTGCGATTTGCTTCAGCGGAGCCGCAGCAGCAGTGCGCACGATCGCGGCACCGGTTGCTTCGTCACCTGTCAGATCAAGCGAGTCGAACACAGCTTGAGTTGCCTGGACAAGAG
>JAAZCT010000248.1 GCA_012513165.1 Actinomycetales bacterium | reverse complement strand
CCGTCACGCGCGAGCACGACGTTCGGAACGCCAGTCGACTTAGCCAGCTCAGCGTTCGCGTACAGATGACGCATCTCACCGTGCACCGGCATCACGTTGCTCGGTTGAACGATGTTGTAGCAGTAAAGAAGTTCTCCAGCAGAGGCGTGACCAGAAACGTGCACTAGTGCGTTGCCTTTGTGGACGACCTTCGCGCCAAGTTGGGTCAGGCCGTCGATGACTCGGTAGACCGCGTTCTCGTTTCCGGGGATCAACGACGATGCGAGCAAAACAGTGTCTCCAGGTTCCAGCGAAACCTGCGGATGCGTGCCATTCGCGATCCGAGACAAGGCAGCCATTGGCTCACCTTGCGAACCCGTAGACATGAGAACAAGGCGTTCAGGTGCCACGTCAGAGACCGAGTTCACGATGACGCCGTCGGGAACCTTGAGGTATCCAAGATCCCGCGCAATCTGCATATTGCGCACCATCGACCGACCCACGTAGGCAACCTTTCGATTGTGTTTGACCGCTGCGTCCAGCACTTGCTGCACGCGGGGAATGTGCGAGGCGAACGATGCCACGATCACGCGTCGTTCGCTGCGAGCAAAGACCGCCTCGATTGCCGAAGAGATCTCTCGCTCAGCGGTGGTGAAGCCAGGAACATCGGAGTTTGTTGAGTCGGTGAGGAACAGGTCAACACCCGCTTCTCCGAGTCGCGCAAACGCCCGCAGGTCAGTGATGCGCCCGTCAAGCGGTAGTTGGTCCATCTTGAAGTCACCCGTGTGCAGCACGACGCCCGCATCGGTCTTGATGGCAACAGCGAGTGCGTCGGGTATCGAGTGGTTCACTGCGACAAACTCGCACTCGAACGGACCCAACTTCAGCACGTCGCCTTCAGCAACCACGTGCTTAGGCGCATCCTTCAGCCGGTGCTCTTTGAGCTTCGGTTCAAGGAACGCCAAGGTCAAGACCGAACCGATCACCGGGATATTGCCGCGCTCACGCAACAAGTACGGGACGCCCCCAATGTGATCTTCGTGTCCGTGAGTTAGGACAATCCCGACCACATCGTCGAGCCGGTCTTCGATGACCGAAAAGTCCGGAAGGATCAGATCGATGCCTGGATGATGCTCTTCAGGAAAGAGCACGCCGCAGTCGACGATCAGGAGTTTGGAGTCGAACTCGAACACGGTCATATTGCGACCGATCTCACCGAGGCCACCTAGCGCGATGACTCGCAATGCTCCATCGGCAAGTTTCGGGGGTGTTGCGAGTTCATGGGGTACAACGGTCACGCGAATCTCCTTAGAGAATGGTGTTAGGAAAGTAGATTGGCTGCTTGCAGGGCGCCACGAATCACGGCGATGGGCTGGGGCTCTGCTTGCGAAAGCGGGAGTCGAACGGCTGCGGAGTCAAGCACACCCAGCAGTTGCAAAGCGGCCTTCGAGGCGATAGCCCCTTGAGTGTGAGACATGAGAGCCTCGACTAACGGTTGAATCTGGTTGTTCAGTTCGCGAGCTTGCGCGAGATCGCCGGCTTCGACTGCAGCCAGCAGATCCCGGGTGAGGCCACCTGCTACGTGACCCACCACGCTGACCACACCGACGGCTCCCGAGGCGAACCATGGCAGGTTGAGCGAGTCATCGCCCGAGTAGATCGCGAGCGGCGTTTCGTTCAGAATCCAAGGCGCCCGCTCGAGATCGGCCGTGGCGTCTTTGATCGCAACGACTTGGCTGTGCATTGCTGCATGGCTGATCGTCTCGTTCGAGAGTTTGGTGCCGGTTCGTCCCGGAATGTCGTATAGCATGACCGGAGTGTCCCCGCCGGCTCCAACGACAGCATCGATGTGGGCGCGAATCCCTGCTTGGGGTGGTTTGGAGTAGTAAGGCGTTACCAGCAGCAGACCGTGCGCGCCCAAGCGAACTGCTTGTTCGGTGAGTTCGATGGTGTGCCGCGTGTCGTTCGTGCCAACCCCAGCCACGATCGTTGCTCGATCCCCGACCGCCTCCAAAACCGCCGACAAGAGCCGGCCGTCTTCTTCGCCTTTCGTGGTGGGCGATTCGCCGGTGGTTCCGCTGACGACCAGACCGTCATTGCCGTTATCGACCAAGTACGTGGCTACGTTCTGCGCAGCGTCGAGATCAAGTTCACCTTGGGCGGTGAACGGCGTAACCATTGCAGTCAAGATGCGACCGAACGGTGCTCGGGCTGTCGCAAGCGGAGAGGTCATACACCGAGGTTACCGTGAACGCTCTGGTCGCTCAGTGCAGGATTAAGTCATGACGAATGAGTTCTTGCAAGACACGACCTCAATTTCAATCGAGCCAGGGTTACGACGGGCGAGCATTACTGACGCTTGGAACACGCCCTTTGGCGCTCCGAACGGCGGATATGCTCTGGCTCTCATGGTGCGTGCAGCGATGGACGAACTGGAGGTTGGCCGCCCTGCGGCACTAGCAATCTCGTATTTAAGTTCACCCAAGCCCGGAATGGAAGCCGCGATTCGGATTCGGCCCATCAAACTAGGCAATCGTGTGCAGACCGTCGACGTGCTGCTGGAGCAACAAGACAAGCCTGTGCTGCACCTCGTCGCGAACTTCCTGCG
The DNA here is from genome assembly GCA_012513165.1 of Actinomycetales bacterium. Taxonomy (GTDB): domain Bacteria; phylum Actinomycetota; class Actinomycetes; order Propionibacteriales; family Nocardioidaceae; genus Aeromicrobium. Next base: position 1,389 of record JAAZCT010000248.1, on the reverse strand, counting down.
GAATCACGAAGGCGTCTCGCACGAACTGGGCGCAGCGCCTGAGTTGCCTGCGCCAGAAAGCTGCCTCGATCCGAAAACGACTGGGCTCACTCCCCCGGGCATTTTCGATCGGCTTGATCAACGGTGGCCCGCCGCTCCTGGCTGGGCACTCGGCGAACCTAACGGTGACCCGCACGCAGAGATCTGGCTCAAACTCATCGATGACCAAGAGATTGATTGGCCCGCCCTAGCGATGCTCTGCGACGCCAGTCCGCCGCCGGTATTGGAACTTGGCAACCACGTGAGTATGACGGTTCAACTCACGGTTCATCTGCACCGCCTGCCCCCAGCGGGCGGCTGGGTCGCGTCACGCATGTTCACCAAGCACGTGGTGGACGGGATGCACGAAGAAGAGGTTGAGCTGTGGGACGAGGACGGAAACCTGCTGGCGCAATCACGCCAATTGGCGATTTTGCTTTCATGACGGTTTCAAGCTGCGAGGCGCTCGTACGTCACGATCTGGAAGTCCGGAGTTCCCACGTGTGACTCGCGTGCAGTCTCACGCCATTGGCGCGGATCGATCGGATCGAAGTACGAGTCGCCCTCGGGCGCAAGCGGCACTTCGGTGATCACGAGGCGATCGATCAGCTGTGCATCACGGGCCTCTGTGAAGACCAATCCCCCACCGATGAGGAACACGTCGTCATCTAGGTCACGCGCTTTGCGAAGCCCTTCGGCCAACGACGTGGCCATCAGCACGTCGGGACTGCCGGCGTCCCAGTTGGGGTTGCGAGTCAGCACGACGGAGGTGCGGCCGGGCAACGGGCGTCCGATGGATTCGAAGGTGGTGCGACCCATCACGATCGGATGACCCCACGTCAGTTCCTTGAACAGGCGCATATCGCCCGTGGGCGGCCAAGGCATGTTACCGTCGCGTCCAATCACGCCGTTGCTGCCCACGGCAACGACTGCTGTGACGGTCATATCGCGATCGGCGCTTTGATGCCCGGGTGGCTTTCGTAGCCCTCGACCGTAATCGATTCGAGCGTAAAGTCATCGATGTCGGTGATTGAGGGATCGAGCTTGAGCGTGGCCAATGCCATCGGTTCACGCTCAAGTTGCAGCTTCGCCTGCTCGAGGTGGTTGACGTAAAGGTGCGCGTCACCAAAGGTATGCACGAAATCGCCCACCTCTAGGCCACAGACTTGCGCCACCATATGCGTCAACAGCGCGTATGAGGCGATGTTGAACGGAACGCCCAGGAACACGTCAGACGAACGCTGATAGAGCTGGCAAGAGAGTTTTCCGTCGGCTACATAGAACTGGAAAAACGCGTGGCACGGCGCGAGTGCCATCTGATCGAGATCAGCCAAGTTCCAGGCACTCACGAGATGGCGACGCGAATGAGGG
>JAAZCT010000247.1 GCA_012513165.1 Actinomycetales bacterium | reverse complement strand
CTCTTGTCCCGTTGCGAGCGATATGACTGCCTCGTATGCTTCATCGTCGTCCACGGTGATTTCACAGCGAGGACTCAGTTTTCGATGAGGTGTCCGTCGACGTAGAACCACTGACCGTTTTCGCGCACGAACCGGGAGCGCTCGTGCATCACGCCGAGGCTCTTGTCTTCGTTGAGGTAGGTGGCTCGGAACTCGACGATGCCGGTGTCGTCGCACGGCCCGCCGGCCACGGTGTGCACGATCTGCAGTCCGCGCCAGTCCGGGTTGCCCGTGAGGTCGACGGTCTTTGGCCGGGTGGACGCGTGCCACGTGCGCAGCAGCCATGCTTCGTCGGCGCTGCGGTATGCCTCGAATCGCGAGCGCATCAGTTCTTCGGCAGTGCGCGGCTCGGTTTGACTCATGCCTCTATCTTCCCTGCGGCGGGCGGATTGCTCGCGTGCAGTGGGGTTAGGCGGGGGAAAGCCACGTCCAGTCGGGGATGTTGCGCGCCACCCAAAACACGACAATCGCCACAAAAATGACCCAAATCCACATGGCTGGGATTCTGGTGGTGGTCCAGGTGGTTTTGCCGAGGATCCGCAGGCCCCACATGACCCAAGCTCCCAACAGCAGCGGCCCCATAACCAGCAGCAGCGGGTTTCGTTCCCAAGCGGTGACGATGTCCCCTTGGGTGAGCGCGTGAATCGCACGAAGACTCCCGCAGCCTGGGCAGAAGTAGCCCGTGATGGTCAGGAACGGGCAGGTCGGATAGTGCCCTTGCTCTTCGGGCGAGACGACGGCCAGCATGCCGATCGCGCCGACTCCGGCAGCGGTGACGGCGACAAAAGAAAGCAGTTCGCGCCCCCGGGTAGTCCCCGAGGGCGCGATGCTGTGTGTCATGTTGCTCAGTACGTTGTTTCGGTCAAAGTGCCTGATGCCAACACGGTGAACATCAAGATCACATAGATGATGCTAGCCACGAGGCCAGAGACTGCGGCAACGATCGCCCAGGTCTTGGCCTTCTGTGCGGATACTTGTGCACCAGCAAGGTCGCCAGCCATGAACTTGCTATTGACTTGCGTGGAGAAAACGATCGAGACGATTCCAAACGGCAGGCAGCACAACACTGTGGTGAGGATCGCCCACACGAGGTAGTTCTGTGGTGGGGTCTGTCCGTAGGATCCGGCAGGTGGAGCAGGTTCGTAACTCATAGAGTTCCTTTCACATGAAGCTTTCTACAGGGCAATTCACCCTAACAAGGTTCGTCCGACCTCGAACCTAAAAGTCCATATGATGTATTTCATGAGTTTGCATCCGTCACTTGAGCCCGTCGTTCACCTCGTTGGCACCTGGCGCGGGACCGGCCAGGGCGAATACCCCACGATCGATTCGTTCGAATACACCGAGGAAGTGACGTTCACCGACGTGGGCAAACCATTCTTGGTTTACACCCAACGCACCTGGTCTCTTGAGGGCCGACCGCTGCATGTGGAGACGGGCTATCTAAGGGTGGTGAAGTACGAGGCTGTCGAGTTCGTGCTGGCTCAGCCCACGGGTCAGTCCGAGCTGGCCGAGGGCACGATCGAGTTGCACGAGTCCGGCTTCACGATCGAGTTGCGTTCGCGCATCATGAACGCGGGCTCCGCGAAACAGGTCGACGCGACGGAACGCCGGATTCACTTGGCTGGCGACACGTTGACGACGTCGTTCGCGATGGCGGCGGTGGGTGTGCCGATGACGCACCACCTCGCAGCCACGCTCACTCGCGGCACTGACTCGTGACGCTCGCCCAGGCTTGAATGAACCTGAAGGTACGTTTCCCAGATTTTTCAGGGCTGAACCACGTTGTTGCACAAGTGCTACTATGTAAATATGGTGAATGCTCTTCCCGCACGAGAGCCCGGGCACGAGGTCGGTTTACGCGAGTTGCGTCAAAACGCTTCCGAACTGCTGCGCCGGGTCGAGTCCGGCGAAGAAATCACCATCACAGTGTCTGGCCGGCCTAGTGCACGGCTAATCGCGGCTAACCCCCGATCTTGGCGCAACTGGAGTCAGACCGCCGAGCTTTTCAATGGTTCCACCGACGAAACGTGGGCTCAGGATCGCGATGCACTCGACGCCACTCCGCGCGATCCGTGGGCCGCGCTATGAATCGACCGCCCTCGCGATTCGACTCGCCCGAGCGAGGCCTCCTCGACTCGAGCGTGCTGATTGCCACAGACGTAGCTCCTCTTCCGGGCGTTTTGGCAATCAGTTCGGCTTCAGTTGCTGAACTCCATTTCGGCGTACTGGTGGCGGGTTCTACTGATATTCGCGCTGAACGACTTCGTCGTCTGAGTTTTATTCAACAGCACTTCGACCCCCTGCCGATCGACGACGAGGTAGCACTTCACTACGGGCGTCTGGCGGCCGCTGTCGTTGAGGCCGGACGCAAACCTAGAGGTCGCGTAATGGATTTGCTCATCGCTGCGACGGCTGTGGCTCACGACGCGACGCTCTACACCCGAAACCCAGATGACTTTCGTGGACTCGAGCATTTCCTTCCCGTCGTTGCAGTTTGATACTTCGCGCCACGAACAGCACCTGTGAATTTCGCGTGGACGACTCGAACATCCTGCGAGAAACTATCTCGATCAATGGTTCGCCGGATTTGCTCCCGGCCACACGTTGAGGATCCCAACGATTACGCTCGCGCACCCAAAATACAACACTTGCACTATACAACTCACAGGTGGTATCGTTCCATGGCATGGCAAACATTGCTTCACCCTGATGTCGAACGATGGCTCGCCCGTCTTTCGTCGAAAGAACACACGCACGTTGTGGCTTCGCTCGAGCTCCTCCAAGAGCTGGGGCCATCCTTGGGTCGACCACTCGTAGACCGCGTAAATAGTTCCAATTTTCACAACATGAAGGAACTCAGACCACCCGCAGGAAATATCCGGTTGTTGTTCGCTTTTGACCCGGATCGTAAGGCCGTAGTTGTCGTTGCTGGAGACAAAACAAACAGTTGGAAAAAGTGGTACACGAAGAACATCCCTCTGGCCGACAGACGATATGCGGAGCAACTTCACCACGTGAAAAATAGGAAAGGTGAGAAATGACAAACGCACCTAAAGTCACCGAATATGTCACGCTCGATGAGCATCTCAAGCGGCGCCCGGTTGATCGTTCAGCGGTCGATTCGGCCAAAGTCGCCCTGCTGGCTGAAGTGCGCGCCTACAAACTTTCAGAGTTGCGCAAGGAGTATGACTTCACTCAAGTCGAACTCGCGACGAGGCTCGGCATCTCTCAGACGCGCGTTTCCGCAATCGAACACGGCGACATCCTCAAAACTGAGGTCGGTACGCTCGCAGCGTTTGTCACAGCCCTCGGCGGCGAACTCGAAGTGGCGGTCACGTTCGGCAATGAGCGGGTCGTGCTGACGTAACCCGACCGCGCGGGGTCTTGCGGGGCGCTAGCGGGCGAAGCCGGCGGTGAGGCGCGCGGTGAACTGGCTCATGCGGCCGTCCGCCGCGGTGAACGCGGCCTGCACTCGGTGGGTTCCCATCGTGCCTGCCGGCGCGGTGACGGGCACCCGCACCGTGACCGTCTCGCCGGGCTCGAGGTCTCGGATGTCCGCAGTTCCGGCTTTCCATCCGGCGGGCGCGAAGAACGTGACCTCGCCAGACAGCGGAACAGATTCTTGGTTAGTGATGGCCACCGGAACGCTCGAGGTGTGGCTCGGCAACGCGAACTGGGGCGTCACGGTCAGCGGCGCACACACATAGTTCAACCACGCGTCGTCAAAGGTGGTGAATTGCAGATCGTTGACCGAACTGCGTTCCCACAACACCCCGAATAGCCCGTCGTCGATGCGCGTGGCGCTCGAGTAGGCGAACGCGCCCGTGTCGATGGTGCGCAGGCCCGGCCAGGTGGCGCCGTCGTCGCACGAGACGCGGGCCGCCCCGTTGACGCGATCTCGGTTGGCGCCGTTGTTCGCGTTGGTGAACAACAGTTTTTTCGCGTCAGGGCTGCCGGCTTCGGCGTCGGGGAACATGCGCGTGAGGGAGGCGTTGTTGATCGGGTCTGCCAGTTGCGGTTCGCCAGCCACCGGCCCGTAGCTCACTCCCCCGTCGTCAGACACGGCCACCGATCGCCACAAGTCCGCGGCCCCGGACCGCGAGTTCAGCATCACGCGCCCGTCGGATAGTTCCACGGTCTTGTTTTCGTCCATGCCGACGCCGACGAACTCGCCGCGCTGCCAGGTTTCGCCGTGGTCGTCTGAGAACACCGAATAGGCCTGGGTGGTGTCGGTGCCGTCGGGTTGGCGCACGACTCCCGCATACTGCTGGATCAGGCGGCCCACGTTCGGCCCGAACCGCAGTTGGATGCCTTCGCCGGAGGTGGCGAACGTGGCTCGCACGTCTCCCGCTTTGGGCGCACTGCCACCGGTGGCGGGTTTGGTGACGCTGGTGATGAGTCGCGGTTCGCTCCAGGTGAGGCCTGCATCGTCGGAGTGGACCACGGCCGAACTCATGACGTCTCGGTCGGAGTCGCGGTTGCCCCACGCGCTGTCGAAGAAGCCGGTGTCGTGCGAGTAGACGAAGAAGGTGAACACGGTGCCAGTTTCGCGGTCGACCACGTAGCTGGGGTCGGAGTAGCGGTGTTGGGGTTTGCTGGTGCGGCCGGCGGCGATCACGGTTTGCGGGCCCCAGGTTGCGCCGTTGTTGGTGGAGCGTCGCTGCACGATCGAGTTGGGGTTGGGCGAGTCTTTCGCGCTGCTGGGCCGAGCGTCCCACGAGGCGAGAATGACGCCGTCGCCGAGGTGGGCGAGGGCGGGGTCACTCAGGTGGGCGGGCAGAGCCACCGTCTGTTTGGGCCCGATTTCCAGTGCAAACAGCCCACCGATCAACAGCACGCCCAGCACCAGCAGCACGAGTGCGCGGCGCGCGCGTGGGGAAGCCATGCGCCTAACGTAGTCCAGTTCTCGGCCGCTCTTCGGCACGTGGAGTATTGCGAGTTGCGTGACCCTGCCCAGCTACATTTGGTGCACAGAGGTGCCTGTCGAACTTCAAAAACCTGCTGCCCGCTCGTAGCGCGCATGAATCACACCGTTTTCAAAAACCGTTCGGTCGGTGAGTCTCAGATCAAGCCTCACGCCGTCGGGCAGCGCACGAAGCCCGGCGCCTAAAACCACGGGCACGATAAAGAACTCGAACACTTCAACGAGTCCGGCCCGGATCGATTCTGCGGCCGTGCTGGGACCGAAGATTTCCACTTGTCCGTCGGCTTCGTTGACGATTCCTTTCACATCGTTTATCGAAAGTGACCGCACAAGACGATCGCGGTCAGCGTTCCTATCTGTGTCGTCCATCGTGTTCGACACAACAATTTTATCGATGGTTCGCCATTTCTCGGCAAATTCCGCTTCGGCTGCCGTGCCAGCGTCTGGGTCGTAGTTCTCCCAATACTGCATCATCTGGTAGGTAGTGCGTCCCAAGATTTCGGTGGAGACTTGTTGAATGCGTTCAAGGTGCTTGTCGAACACGGCCTCGTCTGGCACCGACCAGTCGAGTTTCCGATTCTCGTCCGAAACATAGCCGTCGAGCGAGATGGTGGTCGCGTAGGTGAGTTGTCCCATGGGCCGTCACACCTTGCGCCAGGCGGCGAGTTTGTCGGCTGAACGCGCCGCCAACCACATTTGCCACAGCGGCCCGAACGTCACGCGCCGCACGCCCAGCGCAGCCAGTGCCGCGAAGTCTCCGGCGCCGTGCCCGTTGAGCGGATGCGCGGTGACGTTCACGGGCACGTCTACGGCTTGCACGAGCCGGGCGACTTGTTCGGCGGTGGTG
>JAAZCT010000246.1 GCA_012513165.1 Actinomycetales bacterium | reverse complement strand
TGATTTGCGGCAGGATCTGGGTGCGAACCACCTTGGGGACGTCGATTCCGGTCGGTGCTCCCATGAAATCGAGCACGGGAAGCGACCAGCGGTCGTTGTTGCCCAAAGTGATCTCGCCCATGCGGCGAGTCGTGGCCAAGGCATCAGGAACCGAGCCGCCAACAAAGCGCACAATGGCAGGAGCCGTGGCCATCGCAAAGCCGCCGATTCCGGCAGTTTCGGTGATGGCCGAGTCTCCGATATCAGGGTTCGCATCTTTCGGCCCGAAATCGCCAAGGTACAGACCTTCAGGCACTTGAGCCGGGCCCGTGAACCATTCGTCGCCGGTTCCCGAGGTTTGAATGCCGAACTCGGTGCCGTTGCGCGCCATAGCGACCACCATGGTGGAGCCTTCGATATCGCGGGCCGCGTCGAGCGCCAACTTGCAGGCGGGCATCGCAATGTTCAGGAAGAAGTGATCGTTTCCGCCGATGAACGAGAACACCCGTGCCAAATCTTTTGGATCCCGGCCGGATAGGGCCATCGCTGGCGCGATGTCTCGCAACAGCATCAAGGTGCCGGCGCGGTTGCGGTTGTGCGCTTCATCGCCCATCTGGAGCATCTGCCCGAGGATAGAAGTGGCGTTGATCGGCTCGGTCGTGTTCTCTACCGCATTCGCTAAGACTGGCCCGAGCACATCAGACATCCAGCGCAACCGTTCGAGAACATCGGGGGAGTAGGCGCCGTAGCGAAGCACTTTTCCTAGGCCCTCGTTCAGCGAACAATAGGCGCGCCGACCGTCCTTCGGATCTTCAACAATCCACATCCACATCGAGGGGGACACGACGCCGGCCATCGGACCGACCGTCGCATGATGGTGGCACGAGTCGAGGGTCACGTTCTCGCCGCTAGCGAAGAGCGCTTCAGCGTCTTCCGGATCAGCGACCAAACCTTCGAGCGCGGCAGCCCCAAGGAGTGCGCCTCGCATCGGGCCTGAAGCGTTCTCCCACAGGAGGGGTGGCCCGGCGTGCAGGAATTGTCCCTTCTCAAGACCCAAGAGTTCGCTCGCAGGTGCAACTCCGACAACGTTTCCTTGAACTCCCAAATACGCGGCGAGTGCCTGCGCGTTTGCCTCAGAGCGCAATGGATCGGTCGCCACCGTCGCCAAATCGGCTTCGGTTCCCTCCATGGGCGGACGCCAATCGACGCGCGCCACATCTACGGCTTGTTCGGTGAGCGCGTCGGCGAAAATGCTGACGCCCGTGGAGACGATCCCGGTGTGTGGGTCAAAGGTAGATGTCATGATGCGTTCTCCATGAGTGAAAGTACCCGGGCAGTAGCGCGAGCGTTGGACAAGTGAACTTCAGCGCCAGCTGCAGCAAGAGTTTCTGCTTGGGTCGCTAGGTCTTGCGGATCGCCGGAAGTGCCAACGCACGCCAGCACGATCGAAAGCTCTCTGCCGTCGGCTCTGGCCGTGTCGTGTGCTGCTGTGATCGCTGGGGCGAGAGACGCCGCTGGATCGGCATCAGCGCCGTGACCGAGCACGATGTCCATGAGCACGAAGCGAACTTGCGGGTTGGCTGCGACCTTCGCGAGGTGTTCGAGTCGGATAGTTCCGTCGATCATCGGGTGGGCGCGGCCTTGGGTCATTTCGTCGGAACCGAAGTCGATCATCACGGTGCCGTTGGTCTCTAAGGACGAGTCGATTCGGTGGGACTCATCGAGCGGGATGTTGCTCCAAACCGGTCCAGCAGTTTCCTGCGCCATGATCATGGCTTCGTCGCAGAGGGTTCCGCCCGAGAACAGGCCGCGAAGATATCCCGAGCCACTCGACTGCGGTGTGCCCCAACTGGGCCATTCAGGGACGCTCTGGCCGAGTTCGTTGAGTGCCCGTTCGGCGGCTTCGGTGAGATTCGGCTGCCCGGCGCCCAGCAGCGCGAACTGCACGGGCGTACTCAACGTCTGGGCGAACGCCTTAAGATCTTGCGCGACTTCTGAGGCAGGTGGTTTGGACACCACCACGATCAAGTCAGTCTTCGGGTCGGCGTCCAAACGGAGCATGGCTTGCTTCGTTGACAGTCCCTTGACCTGCGAACTGAGGTCGCGGCCGCCCACGCCGAGTGCTGCAGTGATGCCCACATTAGCGTAGTCCAAGAGCGCCAACAGTTGCTGGCAGCCCGTGCCTGATGCCGCCACGATTCCGACCGGGCCGGGGCGCATCGTGTTTGCGAAACCGAGGCCCACCCCATTCACCACTGCCGTGCCACAGTCGGGGCCCATCACCAAGGCGTCGTGGGACTGTGCCAGTTGCTTGAGTGCGATTTCTTCTTCGAGCGGAACGTTGTCGCTGAAGATCATCACATCCGAGCCATCGAGGATCGCGTCTGCCGCTTCCGTGGTGGCCGAAGCGCCAGGCACTGAAATGACGACCAGTTTGGCGCCGCTGCGTTTGAGTGCACTTGCCGTGGTGCGACTGGGCACCTCGACGTCCTCAGACGATGACGTGTGCCTGCGAGTGGCAGCGATAGCCTCATCGACCGCCGCCAGAGCCGAAGCAAGATCGGCTTCGGACGACAAACGCACGGCCACGACCATGTCGTTCGGGGAAGCTTCGGGAATCGTGAAGCCCATGCCTGCGATGACGTCTAGGTTGAGTTCGGTCGCCATTGACACCTGGGCGGCAAGCACACCTGGCACGGCTGCGACGTCTTTGCTTACTTGGAGCAAAGCAACCGAGTCGGCGTAGGCGCCTGGCCTCAACTCGACGTGCTCGAAATGGGTGGAACCAGAATCGGTCATGAACAACTCCTCAAGGTGATGTGGTCGAGCGCGACACTGAACCCGAGCAGCATCCCTGCGCCCGAAGTGTGTCCGATGGAGAGCAACCGGCGGATGCGCTCCGAAGCATGTTCGTCGTGTTGAGTGACCGCGATGGCTGCGTCGGCAAACACCGGCAGCACATCTCCGGCTGCCGCACGTCGCAGCAGGGTTGCAGAAAGTGAGGTAGTGCGGTCTGGAGCTAGTGCCAATACGCGATCTCGAAGCTCGGCGGCGCATGAGTCTCGAGACGCTAACAGTGTCGCGAGCATTCCGCACACGATGTCGTCCCCGAACGGCGTTAAACCGGACCCGCGGCCTAGGAGTTGATCTAGGGCCGCTGCCGGCTCGAGACGCAAGGTGTTGATGGTTTCGGCGGGAATCTCGCTCGATTGTAAATATTCGCCAGCGATCGTTCGGAGTCTTGCGTGAGCCACGGCAATTCTGGTGGGGTCGATTCGAGGCATCTGATAGTCGCTGAGGCGGGTCACGTGGATCGGAGTGTTGCCGATGGCCACAGCCCCACCGCCGATGGTTACGGGTTCTCCCGGCTGAGGTAGTCCAGCGTTTGCGAACTGACCGTCCAAGGT
>JAAZCT010000245.1 GCA_012513165.1 Actinomycetales bacterium | reverse complement strand
GCATTGGCCATATCGATGGGCGCAACCGGCGCGTAGCCAAGAGAAACACCGATCACCGGATTGATTTTGTCTAGGGTCGAGCGAGGAATACCCGCCTCGGCAGCGGCTTCGAGGACTCTTTGAGGACCGGCGGATCCTTGGGCGCCGTCAGGCGTCAACATCATGGTTAAGTCCACGAACGCCGTATTGACGGACTTTTCCGTCGCCTTTTTCAAGTTGACCGTTCCGTAGGAGCGGCCACCGCTATCGCCCTGGTTGCGGATGACGTCTTGATTTTCGCCCTTGCCCACTGTCATCGGCGATCGTCCATCCAGCTTGGTCGAGAGACTGTACCCGTCCTCCAAAGCCGCAATCACAGCGAAGATCTTGAAGGTAGACCCCGGCTGGGTGCCTAACGTGGCCCAGTTCAACTGGCTCTTTAGGAAGTCAGGACCACCGTAGAGCGCCTTGACAGCGCCGGTCCCCGGCTCAACCGAAACTAGAGCGGTGTGAACCTCTGGGATTCCATCGGGGCGACCCGACTCGACCGATTCAACCGCAGCAGCCTGCATGTTCTTGTCGAACGTTGTCACGATCTTGTAGCCGCCACCGATGATCTCAGCGTCCGAAAACTCCAGCTTTTGCATCTGTCGCTTGGTCAACTCCAGGAGGTGTCCCTTGGGGCCTGCGAAGCGGGAGTCGGTGCGCAAGGGTGAGAACTTCGGCAAGTTCCCCTTGAGTTCGGCGGCCTCAGAAGCACTCAAAACTCCCATATCAACCATGCCCGAAAGAACATAGTTGTAGCGAGGCAAGATCCGCTCACGGGCGCCCTCGGCGTAGGGGTCGTAATAGTTCGGTCGATTGATGATCGTCGCCAAGAAGGCCGCTTCGGCCACCGTGAGTTCCGCGGCTGGCTTGCGGAAGTATGTTTGTGAGGCGACTTCAATACCGTAGGCACCGTTGCCGAAATAGATCGTATTGAGATATCCCGTGATGATCTCTTCTTTCGACTGCATCTGATCGATCTTGATCGAAAGAAGCGCTTCTTTCGCCTTGCGTTCGATAGAACGTTCTTGAGTCAAGTACAGGATTTTGACGTACTGCTGCGTAATGGTGGAACCACCGCCAGTGACTTGACCCGCCGTGGCATTGTTTCGAGCCGCGCGGACGATGCCGCGAATGTCAATTCCTCTGTTCCGCCAGAAGCCGCGATCCTCTGCAGCGACAACGGCGTTTCGGGCGACCGACGGGATCTCGTCGCTCTCAAGAATCTGGCGATTCTGGTTTGAGAAGCTGCCGATCTTGGTGGTGCCGTCGGAATAGTAGACGTGTGTTGTTTGAGTTTGGAAGTCTTTGTTCGGATCGGGAACGTCAATAATCAGGTACAACAAGCCGACGAGCAGAACGCCCGCGAGACCGCCCAAAAACAAGAGCGCGATAAGCCAACGCAAAATCTTGACGGGCCATGGGCCGTTGCCACCGATCGCGCGAAGCATTCCTCGCTTTTGGCTCTTCTTTGGTTTCTTTGCCACCTGGAGTTCCTTTGTTTTGCGACCTTCCAGTTTACTAGTGTGCCTGATGTTCCTAAGAGAACCTAAGAAACCCGGGACAGCATCGGCGATTGGGGTTCGCAGCGAGCGCCGATGTAATGTGACTACATTACGAAATGGGCGGTCAAACGACGCCTCGCACGAACATGAATCGGCCATGAGGTTGACGTTCTTGTGAGCGCCCCCACCGAGAAGTTCAGGAAATGTAGGTCATGGAAACCGAGCGCAAGCCCAAAATTCGCGTTGCAATCGTTGGAGTTGGCAACTGCGCAGCTTCCCTGGTTCAAGGGGTTGAGTACTACCAAAACGCAGACCCTGCTTCCACCGTTCCAGGGCTCATGCACGTCAACTTCGGCGACTATCACGTAGGCGACCTGGAATTCGTTGCCGCGTTTGATGTGGACGCAAAAAAGGTTGGCTTGGATCTGGCCGAGGCAATTGGTGCGAGCGAGAACAACACCATGAAGATCTCGGACGTCCCTAACGTTGGGGTTTCGGTACAGCGAGGGCCCACGCTCGACGGCTTGGGTACTTACTACCACCAGACCATTGACGAGTCTGAAGAACAACCTGTCGATGTGGTTCAGGTATTGAACGAAACTCAAGCCGACGTGATGGTTTCCTATCTTCCTGTCGGTTCGGAACTGGCCGACAAGTTCTACGCCCAATGCGCCATCGATGCGAAAGTCGCGTTCGTGAACGCCTTGCCCGTATTCATCGCCTCCGACCCCGAATGGGCACAGAAATTTGCTGACGCCGGCGTCCCGATCATTGGTGACGACATCAAGAGTCAAGTCGGTGCCACGATTACGCACCGGGTCCTGGCCAGACTTTTCGAAGAGCGTGGCGTGGTCTTGGACCGCACCTACCAACTCAACGTTGGCGGAAACATGGACTTCAAGAACATGCTCGAACGCGAGCGGCTCGAATCCAAGAAGGTCTCCAAGACTCAAGCCGTGACGTCCAACCTGAACGGCCCGCTGGCTGGCAAGGTCAACGATCGAAACGTCCACATCGGACCGTCGGATTATGTTGCTTGGCTCGACGATCGCAAATGGGCCTACGTTCGCCTCGAAGGCCGCGCGTTCGGCGACGCTCCCATCAACCTCGAATACAAGCTCGAAGTCTGGGATTCTCCGAACTCGGCCGGAATCATTATCGATGCGATTCGTGCGGCGAAGATCGCCTTGGATCGCGGCCTCGGCGGCCCTCTCCTCAGCGCATCGGCTTACCTCATGAAGAGCCCACCGCAACAAATGCCGGACAGTGTTGGTCGCGAGAAGTTAGAGGCTTTCATCGCCGGAGAGACCGAACACTAGAGACGCGCCAGCTTCCCCACTCACGCACGGCCCGCACTTGCTTGGGTTGAGCGTGGAACTGGGCCAGATAGGATCGACTCTCGTGGCCGAACTGACTTCAGCAGAACAACGACGATGCGACGAACTCATCGCCGGTCGACCGCTGCTGCTCGAACTCGGCAACCTGTTTGACGCGGCTGGCCAAGAGCTTGCCCTCGTCGGGGGACCGGTTCGAGATGCATTACTCGGTCGCGAGGTTACCGACCTCGACTTCGCTACCACTGCTTCGCCTGAAGAGATCGAAGCAATCTGCCACGAGTGGGCCGACGCGAAGTGGGATATGGGCCGCGAGTTCGGCACGATCGGATTGCGCAAGGGCGACGAGCAAATCGAGATCACCACCTATCGCGCGGACTCGTACGATGCGACATCTCGAAAACCCACCGTGTCCTTTGGTGATTCGTTGCACGAGGATCTTGCTCGCCGAGATTTCACCGTCAACGCGATGGCGATTCGCCTACCGTCACTTGAGTTCGTTGACCTCCACAACGGGCTCGAGGATCTCGCCGATCGAACCCTGCGGACTCCCAGCGGGCCAGATGTTTCATTCGGCGACGACCCGCTGCGCATGATGCGCGCAGTACGATTCGTCGCACAGTTGTCCTTCGAACTCGCACCCGAGGTGTTCGCCTCGATCGGCGCCATGAGTGAACGGCTCAGCATCGTTTCGGCCGAACGAATCCGTGAAGAGTTCTCACGTCTACTTCTGGCGCAGAATCCCATCGCTGGACTTCGGCTGCTGGTTGAAACTGGAATCGCCGAGAGAATCTTGCCTGAGCTTCCAGCACTAGCGCTCGAACTCGATGAGCATCATCGCCACAAGGATGTCTACGAGCACTCGCTCACCGTGCTCGAACAAGCCATCGCGCTGGAACATCGGCTCGAACATCAGCCAGATCTCACGATTCGTCTGGCCGCACTCCTGCACGACATCGGAAAACCACCTACCCGTCGTTTTCAGTCCGGCGGAACGGTGACCTTCCACCATCACGATGTGGTGGGAGCCAAGATGGCTCGAAAGCGACTGCGGGCACTTAAGTATCCAAACAACGTCGTGGACGATGTTTCTAAACTGATCGAACTTCATTTGCGTTTTCATGGCTACGGCAGTGGCGATTGGACAGACTCCGCTGTTCGCCGATATGTGCGAGACGCGGGCGAACAACTCGTCCGGCTGCACATCCTGACGCGTGCTGACTGCACCACCCGCAACACCAAGAAGGCACTCCGCCTGCAGCGAACCTACGACGACCTGGAATCGCGCATCGACCATTTAAGTCAGGCCGAGGAACTTCAATCAATCCGACCTGATCTCGATGGGAAGCAAATCATGGAGATCCTCGATATCGAACCAGGTCCCGAAGTCGGACAAGCTTATTCCTTCCTGCTCGAACTGCGCATGGATCGCGGTCCACTATCGCCAGAAATGGCAACGGAGGCATTGCTCGCATGGTGGGCAGCTCGAAACTGACGAGTTCGCCTGCCGCACCTCGCTACGATAGCCACGTGCGCATTCCTTGGTTGACCTCCGTCCTCATCGGACTGGTGACTGCGCTTGCCTTCTCGACTCCGGCCCTCGGAGCCGATCCAGATTCGTTATCGGTCCGAATTACCTCGCTCTCACCGACAGTTCTGACGGGTGACACAACCATCACTCTCACCGGGACCGCTTCAAACCCGAGTAAGAGCCCTTGGACCTCGGTTCACGCCTACCTGGTCATGCCCAAACGGCCATATACAAACCGGGTACAACTTCAAGACGCGTTGGCTAGTGATTCCGCCTATGTCGGTGAACGAATCGTCGACACCGACAGGTTCGCAATCATTGGCGACCTCGAACCCGGTGAAGAACGCGAGTTCACCATTCGTGTGCCCAGCAAGGAGATCGGGCTTTCTCACGCCGACGGCGTCTTTCCTGTCGGTGTTCACCTCGTAGCAACAAACTCCCGGGGTGAAAGAAACCCGCAAAGCCAAGCGCGCGATGTGACGCTGCTGCCGAGCATTAATTCAGATGTGCCCTCGGTCAAAACAACGTTGGTGTGGCCGTTCGTAGAAACCTGGCCCATTGACAAGGTCAATCCGAAAGAGATCGCGCAATCGGTGACTGGCGGCCAGTTGCAGCGGTATTTGGAAGCAGCCAAGGCCACTCCCGTGTCGTCTCGAACTCTTCTCATCGATCCCGCATTGCTCGATTCGTTAGAAGCGATTGCCGACGATGCCGAAGCACACGATATTGACGCAGATGTGGCTCAAGCCATGCGCGTATGGAACGCCGACTTGGTCGCTTTGTCTCAGAAGTCCGATACGTGGATTGTTGGCTATGCCCGTCCCGATTTCCTCAGATTTTTCAGCTCGGCCGGTGCGCCCCGGATCACCGACGTGATTCAGAAGTCGACCCAGGAAGCTGCGGAACGCCACAAGATCTCCGGCAAGACGGTCGTGTGGCCGGCCCAAGGTGATTCGACGGCGGCACTCCTCAATTTCGTAGCCGGCAATAAGACCGATCTGGCGATCGTTGCCCCCACCCGCTTGAATAACTGGAGCCAAACAGATGGCTCCGTGGTGTCGACTCAAACCGGCAGTTCGGCTCAACCGTTACTAGCCGCTTCCCCTCTGCGTCTGGTACACGCTCAAGCCGACACCTCGTTCTTCGTTCAACACACCTTGAGTACCGCAACTCTGTCCAGTTTGGAACTGGCTGGCAACCCCAAGGCGCGGAGCGATGCTGTCACGCTAGTGAATCCGCGCTGGGATCCGCAGGTGGACCAACTTAAGCCGCTCTTGTCTCTATTGTCCGCCGAGAACGCCAGTTCGTTCCTGTCGCCCGTTACCCTCGGTGCCTCAGTCACCGCCCCGCAATCGTCCGTCTCGGTCAAAAAGACGACCTCGGCTAAGTCTTTCCCGAAAGAACGAAGTCACCTCACTGCTCAACTCGAGAGCATCTCTAGCCTCGTGTCCGACGTCAACCTTGAGCCGGGCGCTTCACTGGAGAATGATCGCCAAGTCGCCCGTTCGGTGGCGCTTCGCTGGCGAGGAGAGAACGCCGCTGTCCAAAGCGGGATAGCCAAAGCCATCCAAGACAAGCAGGCATTTCTGGGGAAGATCACCCTCGAAGCACCGGCCACGATCACTTTGAGCGGCCAGGAGGGCGCCTTTCCGTTAACAATTCGCAATGGAACCGGCGCGCCGATCCGAGTTTCACTCACGCTCGAGGCCGACGTCGCGGGCATAACTTTTGCGAAGGCTCCAGTGGTCCGGGTCGAACCCGGGTCTAGTTACACCATGACCGTCTCCGCAAACTTGGGTTCTCAAGTAGCGGCAACCATGACTGCCCAATTGACGAGCGAAACAGGAACCGCCTTCGGAAAGCCCAGTGCTTTCGTCCTCAGGTCGAGCAACGTGGGCCAATTCGTCTGGATTGCCATGGCTGCTGCCATGCTTCTAGTCGTGGCTGCAGGTATTCGCCGCTTCCTGCGACGACGAAATACTGGCACAGACACCCCACCGTCAACCGAATCGGATGACCGTGGTTAACCAGCGGCTGGCTAAAGCCAGCATCCTCATGGCGTTCGGCACAATCGTGTCACGCCTCACCGGATTCGTCCGGATGCTGCTGCTGATTGCGGTACTTGGCACGGCTCTCAATGCGGACATTTTCGAGCTGTCGAACTCAATTCCGAACTCCCTCTACATCTTGGTGGCCGGCGGCGTCTTCAACGTGGTGCTGGTCCCGCTGCTCGTGCGGGCGATGAAGGAACAAGACGACGGGGGCGAGGCTTACGTCAACCGCATCGTGACTTTGGCCTTGATCGTTTTAGGCACCGCAACCGTCCTCCTGATGATTGCCGTTCCCGTGATCATGCGAATTCCGTTTGGCGAAACACTGTTCGAACCCGGTTTCGAGAACCATCGTGCCGCCGCCCGACTCCTCATGACGCTCACCATGCCTCAGGTCTTTTTCTACGGCATGTTCGTCTTGGTTGGACAGATACTCAATTCGCGCGAGAAGTTCGGGCCCATGATGTGGGCACCCGTGATCAACAATCTGGTGTCCATCGGGGTCCTTGCTCTCTACGCGGTGATTTTTGGAATCGCTACTCCGCCCGCGAACGCCGGGTTCTCGAACGCGGAAGTCTGGCTACTCGGCGTGGGCTCGACCTTAGGTATCGCAGTCCAAGCCGCCGTTTTGGTTCCTTTCCTGCGAGCCACTGGGTTTCGCTACCGACCGCGCTTCGACTTCCGCGGCGTGGGCCTCAATCAGACGGTTCAGCTTGGTGGGTGGGCTCTTGCTTTCATCGTGGTCAACCAAGCGGCCTATTTCACCATCGCGAAGATTGCTTCTGAAGCTACCTTGACCGGCCGCAAACTCGACGTCCCGGCCGCCGGCCAAGCCGTCTACGCTCTGGGGCACTTGATCAGTCAAGTCCCTCACGGAATCATCACGGTTTCCGTGGCCACAGCGATCATTCCAACGCTCACGCGCCTCGGCGCAGAAAACGATTTCTTAAGCTTCAGACGTGAACTGGGGAGTGTCCTTCGCATTGCGCTCGTGATCGTAGCCCCCTTGGCTGTCGCCGTGGCCGTGCTCGGGTTGCCACTCGGGCACGTTGTGGGTGGTATTGGTTCGGCGGCATCAAGCGCCGAAGCCATCGGACACACCATTTCAGCGTTCTCAATTACGATGGTGGCTTTCTGTTTCCACTACATGACGCTGCGTGGCTTTTACGCGTTGTCTGATACCCGGACGCCCTTTTTCGTCCAAGCAGCCATTGCGGCTCTGAACGTCGCCCTCGCGTTCGCGTTGAGCAGCCTTGTGACACCGATCTGGACGTCCACGATGCTCGCTTTGGCCTATGGCTTGGCCTACGTGGGTGGGTTCATTCTTTCCGCTTCATTACTGTCTCGGCGCGTGGGTGGATTTATCGATTCCGCGATGCGCGCCTTTTTGTACCGCTTGGCGCTCGTGTGCCTCCTAGCGGGCGGAGTGATGTTCTCCGGACGCGTTACTTGGCAATATTTGGGATGGGACCACAACAACCCCCTGTCGGCCTTGCTCGAAGTCATTAGGCTGGGCCTCGTCGGAGCAGCGATCACGGGGGGCGCGATGAAACTCGTTCGAATCCAGGAACTCAGCCAACTTGTCCAGGTGATCAAGAGGCGCCGCTCTGGCGACTAGGATAGAGACAAATCTCGTGAGGAAACTCAATGGTCAATCAGCGGTCGCTCTCTTTTGGTGACGTTCTTGCGGGCCGTTATGTGCTGCAAGACCAAGTGAGCGAAAGTTTGGGTGTACGCAACTGGCGTGCAACTGACCAGCAATTGCACCGAAATGTACGGGTCGAGCTCTTAAGCGCAGACGACGACCGCGCCGAGAATTTCATTGAGGCAGCTCAACGCTCAACCGTGGTAACCGACCACCGATTTCTTCCGGTTCTTGACCTCCTGACAAACGAGCAGGGGTTCCATGCCGTGGTTCGTGAGTGGGCCAGAGCCACCCCGCTTCACTTATTGGTCGCTCAAGCTCCGCTATCCAATGAACGTACCGCGGTCTTGGTGGCCGAATTGTCCGAAGCTATCGCCCATGCCCACAGTTTGGGAGTGCATCATCGTCGGTTGACGCCTCACCAAGTTCTCCTTAAGCAAACTGGCGCGGTACGCATTGTTGGATTGGGAGTACAGACAGCGTTGGCTCCGCCGGAGCAGCACGTTTCTGATTCGGACATCGAAAGATACGTGACGTCCGACGTTCAGGCTCTCGGCAAGGTGCTCTATGCGTGCCTAGTCGGTCGTTGGCCTGGCGGACACGTCGACGGTTTACGAGCGGCACCCACGGAACATGGCCACCTGATGCGGCCTCGCCAGGTTCGCGCTGGGATCAGTCGGCGTCTAGACAACATTTGCGATCGCATCCTTCAACCTGAACGGCATCCAAGGGACGCGCTGACGGATGCGGCCTCGATTGCGGCCGAGTTGCGTGCGCTCACCGGTTTCCACGACGTGGTTGTTGCTCCCGCCCGTCAGTCTGACGAAACGGACACGGATCTGCTCCGCCAGGATCCAGTCGTTGTGCCGTTTGGCCCTCCCCCCGGGCTCGAGCCTCCTCGGCGGCGTCCGAAAGCATTACAGCGACGGCCGCCCTCCAAGCGGGCTGTCGCACTGAGGCGTCTCAAATCGACCACCCGCGGCCATCGCTTGCTCTTGGTGGTCGGTCTCGGGCTTGGCGTCGTTTTGGCGGTTGCCTTAGGCGTCTTGGGTTACCGGGTATCTCAAGTCCCTCAAGTTCCGAGTTCGTCAGAATCAGCCGTCAAGATCCTCCCGGTGTCGGCTGTCTACGATTTTGACCCGCAAGGGACTGACGACAGCGAACGCCCGGACTTGGTTCAGTTCGCCGTAGACGGTGACCCCAGCACCGGTTGGCAGACCAGCACCTACTTCGGGAGTCCGACGTTTGGTGGGCTGAAAGACGGCGTTGGCTTGGTTCTTGATTTGGGTTCAGCGCACGAAGTTCAACAGGTCCGGGTACGTCTTCGCGGGGAGCCAACAGACCTATCCGTACGCGTTGCGCCCGCCACAGCAACCAGGGTTCCTCGGTCTCTGGGAGACACCCGGAATACAGTGTCCGCAAATCGCGTTGGATCAGATATTGCCATGGCGCTAGGTCAACCTCAGTTCACTCGTTATGTGGTTGTTTGGGTTCGATCGTTACCTGAAATTACTCCGGGTGAATATCGCGCTGAGATTACCGAGGTTGTCATTCGTGGACGCTAACGTTTCTCAACGACCAGACCACTAGACTCGTGGCAGTAATGCCCTTAACACCCCTATTTACTAAGCAGAAAGCATCGCATGAGTGAGATTCACGACGTGATCATTGTTGGTTCCGGACCCGCGGGATATACGGCCAGTATTTATGCGGCGCGCGCACAATTGAAACCGATCGTTTTTGAGGGTTCAGTGACGGCCGGTGGCGCCCTCATGAACACTACCGACGTCGAAAACTTTCCGGGATTTCCCGAAGGAATCATGGGTCCCGACCTCATGGAGAAGCTTCGCGAACAGGCCGAGAAGTTCGGCGCAACGTTAATCGCTGACGACATAGTTGAAGTCTCGCTCGACACGCCTATCAAGACTGTCTCTCTCGCGGACGGGACGAGTTACCAAAGCCGAACAGTTATTTTGGCTATGGGTTCGGGCTACCGGAAGTTGGGCGTCGAAGGCGAAGACGCTCTTTCAGGGCGAGGTGTGAGTTGGTGCGCCACCTGCGACGGTTTCTTCTTCCGCGAAAAGTCCATTGCTGTGGTCGGCGGTGGCGATTCCGCGATCGAGGAAGCCATCTTCCTGACCCGTTTTGGCCGCAAGGTCACACTTATTCACCGCCGCGATGAACTTCGCGCCAGCAAGATTATGGCTGAGCGTGCTTTGGCGAACGAGAAGATCGATTTTGCCTGGAACAGTGAAGTTTCAAGGCTCATCGGCGACGAACTGTTGACTGCGGTCGAACTTCGCGACACCGTCACCGGCGAACTGCGTGAGATTGAGGTTGATGGCTTGTTTATCGCAATCGGTCACGATCCGCGCTCTGAACTTGTAACTGGTCAAGTCGAGTTGGATGACGAAGGCTACGTCGTAACGAAGCCTGGCAGCACCAGCACTAATCTTGATGGAGTCTTCGCTGCAGGCGATCTTGTCGACCATACGTATCGTCAAGCCATTACGGCAGCAGGCACTGGTTGCCAAGCTGCTTTAGACGCCGAGCGTTGGCTGGGGCAGTTCGAGTAGTTCCACGTATTCCATTCACTTCAAGCGGCACCATTTTAAGGAGAATCACCATGGCAGAGATCATTTCAGTAACCGACGCGGACTTTGATGAGAAGGTTTTGGCTGTTGAAGGTCCAGTTCTTGTCGATTTTTGGGCAACATGGTGTGCTCCATGTCGCCAACTGGCTCCCATCTTGGATGAGATCGCGAACGAGTACGAAGGCAAGTTGACGATCGTCAAGATTGATACCGATGCGAACCCACAGGCTCCGGCAAAGGCTCGCGTTACTGGCTTGCCCACGCTCAATCTGTACAAGAATGGTGAAATCGTCACATCGATCGTTGGCGCCAAGCCAAAAACTGCTTTGCTCAAGGATCTTGAACCGCACATCTAGAGCTCTTCAAGTAAATAAGTCCCTAAGTCGACAAATCGACTTAGGGACTTATTTTATGTCCGATACTATTTTCCTTGCTTCATCATCGCAACAATGCGCTCAAGGTCGCCGATGGTCGCAAACTCGATAGCGATTTTGCCTTTCTTTTTGCCAAAATCGACCTTAACGCGTGTATCGAAGTGTTCCGACAAGTCGTGTGCCAACTCGGCAATGCGTGGCGAAGTCGCGCGCGGCTGGTTCGCCTGGCTTTTTGCAGTGGGGGATTCGTCGGCAAATCGAACAATTTCCTCCAATTGCCTGACCGAAATTCCCTCCGCTACAACACGACTAGCCAGGCGTTCTTGAATCTCTGCATTCTCGATCGTGAGAAGCGCCCGAGCGTGCCCCGCTGTCAACACTTTGGCCGCCACGCGCCGCTGGACTGCGGGGGGAAGCTTGAGCAATCGAATAGTGTTGCTTATCTGCGGCCGCGAGCGACCAATTCGCTCTGAGAGTTCCTCTTGCGTGCAGCCAAAATCATCGAGCAATTGCCGATAGGCCGCAGCTTCTTCCAAGGGATTTAGCTCGGACCGGTGGAGGTTCTCAAGCAAAGCATCGCGCAACAGATCTTCATCCGTCGTTTCGCGAACGACCGCCGAAATGACGTCCAAGCCGGCCTTTTGATGTGCTCGCCACCGACGTTCGCCCATAATGAGTTCGAACGTGTCTTTACCGGTCTCTCGCACCACGATTGGT
>JAAZCT010000244.1 GCA_012513165.1 Actinomycetales bacterium | reverse complement strand
TCGCCCGCGCGCACCCGATCAGCGAGCGCGGCGTAGGTTCCTAGCGGGGAGGAGCCGGTGGCCACACCAAGAACAGCACGACTACTGGCTGCACGCTTCGCGCGAACTACCTCAGCAATCTGCTCGGATGCAACGCTCGCGACCTCGGCCGCACTGTCCTGAATAATGACACGCATCTGATCAGCCTAAACGGTTACCACCTTGAGCATCGAACACGTGCGCGTGAGCCATAGTCGGAACGAGCACCACTTTCTCTCCTACGGAAGGGTGCTTTCGCCCGTCAACCCGTGCAACAATCTCGTGCCGTTCACCTCCCTGATTCACGTGCCCGTACAAATAGCCATCGGCACCAAGCTCTTCGACCAGGTCGACCGTAACCGTAATTCCTGCCTCGCTCGCTGGTGCGATCGAGAGGTCTTCAGGTCGCATACCGATGACCACCGAGGATCCCGGTGCCTGCACATTTGCCGTCGAAGAAACCTTTACTTCGAACCCGCCGAACCTCACCCGGCCATCGTTGAGGGCACCCGGGAGTAAGTTCATTGCCGGCGAACCGATAAACCCAGCGACAAACAGATTCCTCGGAGTTTCGTAGAGCTCACGCGGGGTACCGATCTGCTGAAGCTTGCCGTCCTTCAACACTGCAATACGATCACCCATGGTGAGCGCCTCGGTTTGATCGTGGGTCACGTACACGGTCGTCACGCCGAGGCGACGCTGCAGTGCGGCGATCTGAGTTCGAGTCTGCACGCGGAGCTTCGCGTCAAGATTCGACAGCGGTTCATCCATGAGGAAGACCTGGGGTTCGCGCACGATCGCGCGCCCCATTGCAACGCGTTGGCGCTGGCCACCCGAGAGTGCCTTTGGTTTACGTTCGAGCAGTTCGTCGAGGTCGAGCATTTTGGCAACTTCGAGCACGCGTGCCGCACGGCCCGCTTTGTCGACGCCGGCGACCTTCAGAGCGAATCCCATGTTCTCGGCGACTGTCATGTGTGGGTAAAGTGCATAGTTTTGAAATACCATCGCGATGTCACGATCCTTGGGGGCCACCCGCGTGACGTCCCGATCACCGATCAGCACCCTGCCCTCATCGACGTCTTCCAGCCCAGCGAGAATACGCAGCGAGGTGGATTTGCCGCAACCACTGGGTCCGACCAGCACGAGAAACTCGCCGTCCTTAATGTCTAGATCGAGCGAAGCGACAGCTGGTTCGACGTTGCCCTGATACGTCCGGGACACTCCTTCAAACGTGACTGATGCCATGAATTCCTCCACCGGCAGGTACGTGCCGGACGATCCGTAATGAAAGACAGCTGCCTGTGCGGCTGCCGCGACCCGTCGTTGATTTCGGGAAGCTTAACAGCCCACCGGTTCATGCCGATTCTGAATTGCCGGACCCCTCGCCCTCGCTTGCCCTGAAAACCGCCTGCTACGGTTCTTCCAGACTCGTTGTTGCGACGTTGCCACAACTCAAAGAATAGGAGACTGTTCATGAACGTGTCTGCCCACCTCTCTATCGGCATGGATATTGGTGGCACGAAAACCGCAGCCATTGTGATTGATGACAATGGCACAATCGGATCCACTGTCACCGTGCCCACGACCCAAGGTAATGAGGGAGTGCTGCAGACAGCCGAGAAGGTCATCCAAATGCTCGCGGACGAGACCGGCTGTGATGCCTCATCGTTTGCGTCGGTCGGGATCGGCGTGCCCGGTCAGGTCGATAGGGATCTGGGTGAGGTCCGCTACGCACATAACCTGGGCATCGAATCGCTCGCGCTTGCACCGTTGCTGAGCAAACGAACAGGGCTTCAGGTGTCTCTCGATAACGACGTCACTGCTGCTGCAATCGGCGCTACCCACTTGATGCAGCTGAGCGGCCCTGTCGCCTATGTAAATCTCGGGACTGGCCTTTCCGCGGGAATCGTGCTCGACGGCCACCCCTGGCGCGGTGCGCGAGGACTCGCCGGAGAAGTCGGTCACCTGGCGGTTGATTCGCGGATGCGCCCCTGCCCATGTGGCCAGCGGGGATGCCTCGAGACGGTAGCAAGCGGGTCTGCGCTAAAGACCTACTGGCCCGCCGGCGGTGAACATCCGGGCTGGGTGCTCGCCGATGCGGCTGCTGCGGGAGATCCCGATGCCGCCAAGGCCCTCGAGCTTCTCGTCCAAGGGGCTGCCGGAGCCATCCGCGCCCTCGGGGTCACTATCGCCCCGGAACACGTGGTCATAGGTGGTGGCCTGCGCAAAATTGGGGCACCGCGCATCGAAGGTATCCGTGAGGCGCTCACCTCTTGGGAAGCCGATTCTGAGT
>JAAZCT010000243.1 GCA_012513165.1 Actinomycetales bacterium | reverse complement strand
GTCCTGTACTGTGCGCTGGCTTTGATCTGTGGTCTTGCGATGGCTGCCGCCTTGCGTAAATGGTGGCGCGAACTCCAAGAGATTGACGCGAACGCCTCATGAAAATCGCGATGGTGGGCACGCGCGGAGTCCCAGCGCGGTACGGCGGATTCGAGACAGCCATCGAAGAAATTGGTCAAAGACTGGTTCGCGACGGCGACGAAGTACTGGTCTATTGCCGTGGCGCAGAAGAACCGATCACAACATACCTCGGCATGGAATTAGTGCATTTGCCCGCGGTATCAGCAAAAGCGCTCGAAACGCTCTCTCACACGTTCTTATCGGTGATGCACCTGATCTTCCGACGCAGGGATATCGACGTTGCGATCGTATTTAACTCAGCGAACTCAATATTTCTGCCGCTGTTGCGCCTGGCTCGCATTCCGGTAGCTGTTCACGTCGACGGGTTGGAGTGGAAGCGCGCAAAATGGGGCCGAAATGGCCGGCGTTACTACCGGATGGCCGAGGCCCTTTCAGTTCGTTGGGCCGACGCATTGATCTCAGATGCGCAAGGCATTGTCGACTACTATCTCGACGAATTCGGCGCGGAAAGTGAGCACATCGCCTACGGCGCACCCATCCTGAAAGATCTCGGTCAAGCAAAGATTGAGCCACTTGGACTGAACAAGAACGAGTACCACTTGGTGGTGGCGCGGTTTGAGCCCGAGAACCATGTGCTGGACATCGTCCGCGGTTATTCTCAGAGCTCGGCCTCGTTGCCGCTGGTGGTGGTTGGCTCCGCACCGTACGCCGACGACTACACCGCTCAGATCGAGGCGATCGCAGCACAGGATGAACGCATCCAGCTGTTGGGCGGCGTGTGGGATCAAGAACAACTCGACCAGTTGTACGTCAACACCGCGAATTACCTGCACGGCCATTCCGTCGGCGGAACGAACCCGTCGCTGCTGCGAGCCATGGGCGCGGGTTGTCATGTGACGGCCTTAGACGTCTCATTTAACCGTGGAGTTTTGGGCGAACACGGCCGGTTCTTCGCGGACGAGGCCGCTGTTTCGACTGCGGTCGAGTTGGTCGAAGCCGAAGCCACACGTGACCCCTCAGCACATGCGATCCGCGGCGCTGGCCTGCAGGAGCGTGCCGCCGAGGTCTACCAGTGGGACGCAGTTGCTGCCGAGTACCACGAGATGGCTGTGCGATTGAAGAACCGCGAGCTCGCACGGCCCGGCCACAGCGGGAAACGGCGCACATGAGCTCCATCATTGTCACGCACCCATCAGCAGACCAGTACGGTTCAGACTTGCAGCTATTGGAGACAGTCTCGGCATTCACTCAGGCCGGTCACACGGTCTCAGTTTTGCTGCCCGCGTCTGGCCCGCTCGTTCCCATGCTGGAGTCTCGAGGCGCAGCGGTGCGTTTCGTTGACGTCCCAATTCTGCGCAAGAATCTGCTCTCGCCGACCGGATTGATTAAGCTCGCGTGGTCCACTTTGCGAACTGCGCCAAGCATGTGGCGCGAGTTGCGTTCCGATCGCGCCACCACAGCGCTCTGGATCAACACCATCACCACGCCCAGCTGGTTCGTGTTAGGTCGTTTGGCTGGTTTGCGCACAATCACTCACGGGCATGAAGCCGAGAGCGACGGGCCGAAGTGGGCGCGCTTAGGGCTCGCGATGCCCACCACCCTCGCGCATCGGATCGTCACCAATAGCTCAGCGGCCGCAACCGCCCTGACCGACCTACTCCCCCGTCTGGGGAAAAAGATCAGCGTCGTACACAATGGCATGCCGGGGCCGACCACACCGCCCGAGGCGCCGCGGCAACGTCAAGCTCATGACCGGGCCACCGTCGCACTCATCGCGCGGCTTTCGCCTCGCAAAGGCATCGATGTCGCACTCGAGGCAGCAGCCGAACTGCGAATTCAAGGAATCGACATACGCCTCATCGTCTGCGGGACGGTGTTCGAAGGCTACGAGTGGTACGAAACTGAACTTCGCAACCGCTCTCAACAAGCCGATCTCTCTGGAGCCATCGAGTTTCGCGGCTACGTCAACCCCACCTGGCCGGTCTTAGCCGGCGCAGACGTGGTCATCGTCCCATCGCGAGTCGAACCTTTTGGAAACACTGCGGTTGAAGCGTTCTTGGCTGAAAGACCACTCGTCGCTTCACGCACGCAAGGCCTACGAGAAATCGTCACACACGAATTAACCGGGCTTTTGGTTGAGCCCGATAACGCACCTGCACTGGCATCAGCCATCGTCCGGTTGCTCGACGATCCGGCTTTGGCCGCGACTCTGGCGCAGGCGGGACGCCGTGAAGCTCTCGACCGATTCAGCCCCGAAGCCTATCGGTCGGCACTGGTGCGTGTTCTCAACCGATAGCGGTGGACCTCACCAAGTCCACAGAGTCGCCCTTATGTGGTGTTTAAGGTGTTCGCGTTCGCGCTCGCGCTCGTGCCTTGGACCGAGCTTCGAGCACCATCCTTGCGGAGCCACAAGAG
>JAAZCT010000242.1 GCA_012513165.1 Actinomycetales bacterium | reverse complement strand
GCGGATTCCAATCGTCCGGACTTGTCAGTGGCACTCGACACAGCCGTGAGTAGTTCTGGCCCTCTTCGATTCGGCGGTAGTACCACCAGTCGCCTTTACGTCCGGGAACAGACATATCGGTCTCGCGGGTGCGGCCTTTGATTTCTTGGAAGATGTTCTCTCTCAGATCAGCCAGGTGCGCAGTGCTCGACTCGGTGTACGCATTCTCATTCTCAAGATGTGCTTGAACGTCTGCATCGTCCTTGTCTCGCAGCCATTCGTAATGATCAACAAACTCGTCTCCATGGTGGAGTCGCGTAGTTGGTGTCCGTGGCGCAATCGGAGAAACACTCATGAGTCGAAGGTAGCCCAGTGGCCCTGACTTAGGAGCGGGTCCTCGACGTTGAAGGTATGAATCGGTCCGGGCGCCGTATTTCTAGTCTCAAATCGCACGGTGACTCGGCCGAGCCCCGAACCCCATACCCATCCATCTCCGTGTTGGGCATGATGCACGTCCATGCCGGTGATCCATGTGGCTGGCTTATGCGGGCTTCGTGAGGGTGCAGCTGTCAAGCTTAGGGTCTCTTCTTCGCCTAGTGTGACGTCTTGTTCAAACAGGTCGCCTTGAATCCAGGGGCTCAGCCCAGAAACGGAAACCCCAAGTAGGCGCACCGGCGACCGTGGTTCCAAGGCTTCAAGTAGTAGATGCGCTGTATCGGAAATGACCGAAAGTGAATGAGTTGCAGCGTCGAGGGTCGACGACTTAGTGGTCGTGTGGAAGGCAGAATCGCGAAGCTTGACGCTAATGGTGCGCCCGGAAATGCCGCGATGGGCCATGCGTGTCACTAGTGAATTAACAAGATTTTGCAACTCGTCGTGAAGCGAAGGCAGACCTTGGACATCGTGTCCGAACGTATCTTCGATGCCAATCGATTTGCGTACTCGGTGAGATTCAACCTTTCGAGCGTCGATCGCGCGAACCATGCGCCACAGCGAACTTCCAGCCGCATCGCCCAAGAGGTCTTGTAGTTCTAGTTGCTCGAAGCCTCGTACATGCTTCACATGAGTGACGCCGACGTGGTTGAGTCGCGACTCGGCAGCCGGTCCGATTCCTGGCAGCGCGCGAATCGGTAAATGATCGAGCACTTGTATATCTGTTCCCGGAGCCACCACGAAAGAACCATTCGGCTTATTTAGTTCAGAAGCGATCTTTGCTAAGAGCTTGGACGAAGCAATCCCGATCGACGCGGTAAGGCCGCCCGTCACGGTGGTGATCTTTGTCAGTACCTCAGCAGCGAATGGGGCCAAATCGCCGTAGTCGAGGTCAAGATGGCTCAAATCTACGTATGCCTCGTCGAGAGATAGCAATTCGATCTGTGGTGAGATTTCACGCAGGACATCCATCACGTTGTGAGATTCGGCCGTGTAGGCGTCGAACCGACCTGCGAGGACGGCTGCCTGGGGGCACTTTCTGCGTGCTTCGACGGTGTTCATCGCGGAACGAACGCCAAAAGCCCGAGCTTCATACGAAGCTGTGGCTACGACGCCCCGATTTCCAATCCCGCCGACAATCACGGGTTTGCCACGCAATGAAGGCTTGTCTCGCTGTTCGACTGCGGCAAAGAACGCATCGAGATCTAGGTGCATGATCCACTGCGCTCCACCCATGTATCCATTCTCGCGCGTGAATCCACATCAGCACGAGGCGCCTCGCGGATCCACAAGCGTGAGATCTCTTGACACGACGCGAAACGGCGCGCGCACATTGCAGTTATGACCCCACCTCCTACGTATCGTGCCCATTCGGTTTCCGATCTCTTGAATGTGATCCCCACGCTTTTCGGTTTTGTCCCGCGTGACTCTTTTGTCGGCATTTGTCTCCAAGGTGATCGTTTGAGGTTCGGGTTTCGACTCAGGATCGATTTGCCGGAGCCCGCGAACATTGCGGGTGTGGCCGATGTCGTGGCCGGCCATCTGGATAGGGGAGAGGGCGATCGAGTCATCCTTGTCGGACTGGGTTCTTGCACCGATTCGGCCCGCGGAATGGTGCAGGCGGTGCGCGATGCTTTGCGTTTGAAAGCCGTTGAGGTAGCGGTGTGGGCGGATGACGAACGCTGGTGGAGCGACGACAACGATGCTGGCACACCATGGCGGCAAGACATGTTCCATGAATCGATCGTTAAGGCAATTAGCCACGGTCAAGTAATCCGACCTGATCGTTCCTGTATTGAGCAGGAATTCAAGCTCGGCGAACGCGCAGTTAGCCAGTCGGATCTTATCGATGCGCAGGCCGAATATGAA
Source organism: Actinomycetales bacterium (assembly GCA_012513165.1). Lineage (GTDB taxonomy): Bacteria > Actinomycetota > Actinomycetes > Propionibacteriales > Nocardioidaceae > Aeromicrobium. Next base: position 877 of record JAAZCT010000242.1, on the reverse strand, counting down.
CTCCGTCGAGTCCGGTCGGGCTCGAGTGACGTCAATGCAGGCGTCGCCCACATTGCAGCACTCATGGCAACTATCTCCGATAGTGCTGAACTGCAAGATGACGCTTTGATCTTGGTAGCCATATGGTTACGAAATCTTCTCGTGAGAGATCACTTTTGGTTTGCGATCGACCAGCGCAACGCGCGTGAGGGGCTTTCACAGTGGGCGCATGTGGCAAGCCGGCTACCAGGAGTCTGGCGCGCTGCACCGCTATCCTTAGCCTCCTTTTGCGCTTGGCAGGCCGGTGACGGGGTGCGAGCTTTGTTGGCTGCTGAAGCCGCGCTTGAGGCCCAGCCTGACTATGCCCTCGCGGCACTGATGCTGCGTGTTGTCGAGGAAGGCTTGCCTCCCACATCATGGACGCGAATGCGCAGCAGCATTCACGCCGACGCGTGACCTCGTATCGGCACGAGGCCGATTGAACGGTCTTTGGCTCACCGTGGCACACTTAAGCCACGGGTTGACCGCAGGTCTCCTTAGTTATGCCCTGATCCATCGATGTGAGGTTAATTTCCGTTGACTGCCGCTTCTAGGACTACTAAAAAGTCCACTCAAGACAAAAAGACTTCGGAGAAGGTCGCCGTTGCTAAAAAGGCTCCTGCTAAGAAAACCGCTGCTAAGAAAGCGACAGAAAAGCCAAGCGAACCTAAGACCGTAGCCAAGAAAGCTCCGGCGAAGAAAACTGCAGCCAAGAAAGTTCCAGCCAAGAAAGTTCCAGCGAAGAAGGCCGTTGCTGCAGACACAACGGTTGCAGACGCGGCAGCTCAAGCGACTGTTGTCGATGCAAACGGCAAGAAGGTCCTGCCTGATTTGCCAGACGCTGACTTTGTCAAAGACT
>JAAZCT010000241.1 GCA_012513165.1 Actinomycetales bacterium | reverse complement strand
GTTTCTGATCGTGCTCCTTAATAGGAGCCAATCCCCTGTAGCTCAATTGGCAGAGCATTCGACTGTTAATCGAAGGGTTGTTGGTTCGAGTCCAACCGGGGGAGCGTTAGAAACACTGTGAAATCAGCGCAATAGATGATCGCCTTGAAACTTGGTTTTAAGGCGATCATTCTTTTTAAGAATCAGTCGGTGCTCGTGGTGTTCGCGGCGCGAACCGCTTCGGTCAAAACAGTTCCGGCTTCGCCGTTGATCACCAGATCGACGAACGCATCCAGATCTGTCGGGTCGCGGTTGATGATCACGACGCGCGCGCCGGCCGCTTTCGCATCTAACGGTATGCCCGCGGCGGGGAACACCTCGAGGGACGAACCGATCGCAAGCAGCAAGTCGCATTCTTCGGCCAGTAGTGACGCTTGTTCCATGGGGCCTTCGGGCATCGCCTGCCCGAACGAGACGGTCGCAGTCTTGACGTAGCCGCCGCACGACGGACAGTCCGGATCGGCGTCGCCACCAGCGATGCGTTCCATCGCCCAATCGTGATGCGCGGTGAATCCGCAACCGTCGGGGATTCCATGCTTCGGGAACAAACCGATGCACTGAACTTCTCGGACGTTGCCGTGGATCTCGATCACGTTCCGCGAGCCGGCGTCTTGGTGCAGCCCATCGATGTTCTGGGTGATCACGCCCAACAATCGACCCTCGGCTTCCAGATCAGCCAGCACTCGATGGGCCCGGTTGGGTTGGGGCATCGCAGCCATGAACTCTTCGCGCATTTTCCAAGAGTTGTGACGAACTTCTGCCGAGGAAATGTAACGGTCGAAGGTGAAATCGCGCGGATCGTACCGAGTCCACACCCCACCAGGGGAACGGAAGTCGGGAATCCCCGACTCGGTGGAAACCCCCGCGCCTGTGAAGGCCGCGATGCGGGAAGACGCGCGCAGGTGTTCTGCCAGTTCAGCCACAGTCATGCACCAAGGCTACGGGCCTGAGACCCGCGCAGTGGGGTGGCTTAGTCGAACGCGACCCGACGATCACGGCCCCGCCTGCGAACAGGCTGCCGTCGGTATGACAGAGTTTTGGCTCATGGGGAGATAGCTCAGTTGGTTAGAGCAAGGGACTCATAATCCCTGGGTCGCGGGTTCGAGCCCCGCTCTCCCTACCACTGCAGGTCGAGCGATTGCGTGGTCTGATTAGACTGCCAAAGGTGGAGCCTGAAATGAATAGCGAAACCCCAAACAAGCGGGTGCTCGGCTATTCGGCTGCCATGATGATCGCACTGCTGCTTCCGGCGTTTAACTTGCGTCCCGGGATCACGGGTGTTGGCCCGGTGTTGGCCGAGATCACCGAGAGTTTGTCGATGTCCGCCACGGTCGCAGGCGTCCTCACAGCCATGCCCGTTGTCACATTTGGCGTGTTCGCGCTGGCGACGCCCGCGCTCGTTTCGTGGTTTGGGTTACATCGTCTGACATTGATTTCGATCACCGTCACGGGCTTGGGTCTCACCATCCGCCCGTGGGTTGACCACGTCGGCTGGTTCATCGTGTTGACCAGTGTGGGGCTCAGCGGGCTCGCAACGTTGAACGTCATCTTGCCGTCGCTCGTGAAGCGCCATTTTGCCAACAAGGTGGGATTCGCCACGGCGCTCTACACGACCGCGATGGGCTTGGGCCTCACAGCAGGCGCGCTCCTGACGTATCCGATCGCGGCTCGTGTCGGGGCCGAAGGCTGGCGGTTCGGCCTCACGGTGTGGGGAATCACTGCGCTCGTGTGCGTCCCCATATGGATCGTCGTTTCGCTGCGGTTTCCGCGCGCCAAAGAGGCAGCAAACAAGCGTATTCCGGTGTCCTTTAGATCAGTGGCTCAGACGCGTTTGGGCTGGCTGATGGCCCTATTCTTCGGTCTGCAGAGCCTTCAGGCGTACGCACTTTTCGGCTGGTTCGCTCAAATGAACCGCGACGCAGGATTCTCGGCGTCATCGGCCAGCGTCTTATTAGCAACACTGAGTTTCGCGAGCGTGCCCGCCGGCTTCGTCGCCGCGTGGCTTGCGAGTCGCGAACAACTTCAAGGTCGAATCGTGGTGGGGCTCACGAGCCTGTATCTCATCGGCTATGTGGGAATACTCCTTGCGCCGACCGGCAATTGGATTTGGGCTTGGACGCTGCTGCTCGGCGTCGGCCTCGGCGTGTTTCCTGTGGCGCTAGCGCTTATTGGTCTCAAATCCCAAACGGTCGAGGGGACCGCAGCGCTATCGGCTTTCACGCAATCGATCGGTTATGGAATCGCGGCGCTCGGCCCGTTTGGCATGGGGGTAATTCACGACATCACAGGCGGTTGGACGACTCCGCTGTGTGTTTTGATTGCCTTGGCGAGCGTGCAAATAGTTATTGGCTGGTTGGTGGTGAAGCAACCGCATCTTGAGGTCGCGCAAGGTCTCAAGGCGAGTCTTGGACGGCCATCAGAGTCGAACGAGGGCTAACCTGTGGGCCGCTCACGGCGCTTCTCGTGACGGTGTTTCTCTTCAAAATCTTGTTATTTTGGCTCTTGTAGGCAAGAATATGAACAGAATCTCTCAAGGACGCTGGGGAAGGCGCAACTAGGGAGGTTCACATGAATACCGTGCCTGCGAACGCCCCGCAAACGAGGGGTGTTCTTTTCGTGCATTCCGCACCGTCTGCCGTGTGCGCTCATATTGAGTGGGCCGCGGCCAACGTTCTGGGGTCCAAAGTCGATATGGCGTGGACCCCGCAGCCCGCCGAGCCCGGGATGTATCGTGCCGAGTTGTCTTGGCAGGGAACGGTCGGCAATGCTGCAGCTTTGGCGTCCAGCCTTCGCGGCTGGGGCCTCGTTCGATTCGAAGTCACCGAAGAACCTACTGCCAGCAGTGAAGGCTCGCGTTATTCCTTCACGCCGAAGCTGGGCATCTTTCACGCAGTAACGGGCGTCCACGGGGACCTATTGATTCCCGAAGACCGAATCAAGGCATTTCATGTGAAGGCATCCCTGGGGGAAATCACCATGGAACAGGCGCTCGACGGTCTCTTAGGCGTGCGCTGGGACGAAGAACTCGAGCCGTTCCGACACGCTGGAGAAGGAGCACCGGTCAGGTGGCTCCACCAAGTTATTTGAGTTGTTGCAAACTGTGCACGCGAGCGACGTCTCGATCAGGGCACTTAGGCCAATCAGCCGATCTGCATCTTGAGGACAGGCGTTGCTTTTCCTGACGACTTATCGATGACTCGGAAACTGCGGGTCCCGGTACGTGTCGGGTACACCTCAGTGCTGAAACTGCCGTCGTCGCCGGCTGTCGGCGTCACGGGGAAATCCGTCCACGGGCCGCTGCCGTCCTTAGCCTGCACCTGAAGTGTGGTGCCGTCCTTGAGGCCTGGAATCGCTCCCGTGAGATCAAAGCGCTCGCCCGGAGCGACCTGAGACTTCGCCGAAGTCAGAGTAGGTTGCGGCACGGACGAAGAAGCCGAGGGCGTTGGCGAAGGCTGCGCAATCGGCGTTGGGGTGGAAAAGTCCTGATTAGTGGGCAACGGTGGCAGATTCGCTGACGTCAACCCGGTCGCGGAAAGCACGCCCGCGAGGATCATCCCGCCGAAGATTCCGATGGCTGCACCAACGATCGCCAGCCAGCCAGCGGCTGTCAGGGGACGGGGG
>JAAZCT010000240.1 GCA_012513165.1 Actinomycetales bacterium | reverse complement strand
CCATGCCGTAACCCATCCGCACGTTGTACGCGACGATTCTGGGGTTGTCTTGAGAAGCGGGCAACTCGAGCGGGCGAAGGCTGAGCGCGGGGCCCGCCACCGCGAGAGCCGCAGTACCAGCCACCGCGAGACCTGCCGGAAGCAGGAACGGTTTGAGTGCCTGGCGCTCGCCTGGTTCAGTTGGCGCAAGCCGCCACTGTCCGAACAGCACGACGGCCGCCACGAGCACCACGTCGGCGCGATAGCCCATGTCGTAACCGGCGTAATAGACGAACAGCAGAATCACCCACAGAATCGCGCCTGCCGCGATGGTGCGCGCGCCCGCTTTTCCGCCGGTGTGGGTGCCGACCTTGAGCAGCGCGATCAACGCGGGGACGCCTACGACGTAGCCGGCGAGTGCCCACGGCGATTGTTGGCTGGCGATCCCGGCGCGGTCCACTTCGACGAGCGCGAGCAGCGCGATGGAACCCAACAGTGAACCCCGGGCGAGCCACACGCTGAGCCGGGATACGGGGAGGAAGGCAGCCGCTACGCCGAGAGCGAGGCCCGCCGAGAGCGCCAGCAAACCGAAGTCTTCCGAGGCCGTCGAAGCCCTGCCGGCGTTAGCCACATACACGCCGGCGAACAGCAGCGCCGGGAACACGAACCAAGCCTGTTGCCAGTGGGGTTTGGGTGCTGCCTCGCTTTGGTCCTCGCTTGTGCGCAGGTGCAGATAGGCCACGAGCGCCACCGAGATAGCCAGTGCGCTCCAACCCCAGACGTCACGGCGCCACACGGCCCCATAGGTCCCCAAGACGATGTGAGTTCCCACGGCGAGCGCGAGCCCCACGGCGATGCCGGGAGCGATCAACCGAGCGTCTCGACCCAGCACCGAACTCAACCACCAGGCGCCAGCGACCAAGCCCAACGACGCCAACCACAACTGCGGCTGGCCGCCGTCAGTGAACGCGAGCCCGATCCGCGACAGCAGCAGGATCCCGAGAGCGATCGGCTCGATCTTCGCTCTCGAACGGGTCACCAGCAACAGCACGAGCGGCAGTGCTCCGCAGGCCAGAGCGAACGCGCCGATCAGTTCGGCTGGTGTCTCTGCTGCCTTGCCGAAGATCGTGATGAGCGAGGGCGCCCACATCCGAAACACGTCGAGGAACACCCACAGAACTCCAGCAACGAGCAGCACGCGACGAGTCATGGGTCCTCCACTAGGTGATTCGGCCAGGCGAGTTTGGCCTGCAGCCGAGATTAGTGGAAAAACGCGGTTTCGCGGGGATCTGAATCCGGCGTCTCGCGACCCGGGGGCTGCGGCCCATTTCGAACTGCGCAACAATACGTTTGTGAGCCACATCACGAGCGCAGGGGAGAATTCATGATCGTGCCAATGACTGTCCGTCATTTCCTTGACCGGGCCGTGGCCGTCTATCCAGACCGCATCGCGGTCGTCGACGAACCCAACCAGCCCGCGGCCTCGTGGGGCGAAGTGACCTACCGCGAACTCGGCCGCCGAGCACGCGCTCAAGCCGCCGCACTCGACGAGTTGGGCATCGAACCGGGCGGCCGGGTTGCGATCATCTCGCAGAACTCGGCCCGCCAGTTCTTGTCGTTCTTTGGCGTCTCGGGGTGGGGCCGCGTCTTGGTGCCGATCAACTTCCGACTCGCGCCCGCAGAAGTGGCTTACATCGTGGAGCACTCCGGTGCCGAAGTGTTACTGCTAGACCCCGAGTTGGCCCATATGGCCGACGCCGTCGACTGCAAGCACATCTTCATCTTGGGCGAAGACGACGACAAGATCTGGGGCAGCACGGCCACTCCCAACGAGTGGGAAGCCGACGAGAACGCCACCGCCACGATCAATTACACCTCCGGCACCACGGCTCGCCCCAAAGGCGTGCAAATGACGCACCGGAACCTGTGGATGAACGCCACCGTCTTCGGCTGGCACGCGGGCGTCAACGACAACGACGTCTACCTGCACACGCTCGCCCAATTCCACTGCAACTCGTGGGGGCAGGTGTACACGGCAACCGGCGTGGGCGCGAAACACGTGATCCTGCGCCAAGTCGACGGCGCCGAGATCCTGCGGCGGATCGCGGAACACAAGGTAACTTACCTGTGCGGCGCGCCCGCGGTCATCGCGATGGTGCTGGACGCAGCCAAAGACTGGGACGGCGAGATCCCCGGAGCCGGCACCTTGCGCTGCATCATCGCGGGCGCTCCCCCACCGACCCGCACCATCATGCGCGTGCGCGAAGAGTTGGGCTGGGAGTTCCTCCAGATTTACGGCCTCACCGAAACGGCACCGCTGCTGACGATGAACCGGATGCGTTCCGAATGGGAAGATTTCGACCCCGAAGAACAAGCGCGGCTGCTTGGCCGCGCGGGGGCTCCCGTGATCGGCACCGAGTTCTACATCGACGACGAGGGCGAGATCCTAGCGCGCTCCAACACGGTGCTCGAGTCCTACTGGGAGAACCCCGAAGCCAGCGCTGCGGCTTTGGACGGCGGCTGGTTCCACACGGGCGACGGCGGCACCTACGAAGACGGCTACGTCACGATCGCGGACCGCAAGAAAGACGTGATCGTGACCGGCGGCGAGAACGTGTCCTCGATCGAGGTCGAAGACGCACTCACCTCTCACCCCGCCGTGCGCGAGGTGGCCGTAATCGGCATCCCCGACGAGAAGTGGGGTGAACTCGTGACTGCGTTAGTCGTGGTTGACGGTGACGTCACCGAGGCTGAACTGATCGCTCACACTCGCACTCGCTTGGCTGGCTATAAGTGCCCGAAACGGATCGTGTTCCGCGAAGAGTTGGCTCGCACAGCCACCGGGAAACTGCAGAAGTTCAAACTCCGCGAAGAGTACTGGCAGGGCATGGACCGTCTGGTCAACTAAACCCGCCTATTTGGTGGGGTTCAGCGACGCTTGCGTTTCCACACCGTGACGTGCTGCGCCGGAAACAGCGCCGGCAAGTTTTGCGGACCTGCTGCAAGTCGCAGTTCGGCTTGCAGCGAGGCCACCTGGTCGGTGAGGTCTGCGACTTGGTTCTCGAGGTGAATCACGCGCTTGACACCCTCGAGGCCGAGACCTTCGGCCGTCAGTTGGGCGACCATCTGCAAGAGTTCGATATCGCGCACCGAATAGCGCCGGCCTCCGCCAGCGGTACGTCCGGCTGCGACGATTCCTAGGCGATCGTAGGTGCGCAGGGTTTGTGGGTGCAGCCCTGAAAGTTCGGCAGCGATGCTGATGACGAACACTTTGGCGTCAGGGCCCGGCGGAACGAAGCTCGACATGCTGTCACCTCACTTTCGCAAAGATGCTCGCTCGAGGATCTTCATCCCCACGAGCCGCTTTCAGTGCTTCAATAGCTGACTTCTCGGCCTCGGAAAGTTCCTTAGGTACCACGATCTCAGTAGTGACCAGCAAATCGTTGGAACTGGTGGAACTTCCTTTTCCTCGCACTCGGAACGTCTGGCCCGAGGCGGTGCCCGCAGGAATCTTGAGCGTGACCTTCGAGCCGCTCAACGTTGGCACCTGGATCTGGGTGCCGAGGGCTGCCTCGTCGAAGGCGATCGGCACGGTGATGGTCAGGTTCTTGCCTTTACGCCCGAACAGCGCGTGGGCTGTGACGTGCACAAGCACGTACAAGTCGCCTTTGGGCCCGCCGTTTTCGCCTTCGCCACCTTTGTGACGCAAACGAATTCGTTGGCCATCTTTCACGCCAGCGGGCACTTTGATGGAGATCGTGTGGGTGGAGGTGGCGCGCCCCGAGGCGTGGCACGTGGGACACGGATCTTCAACGATTAAACCGCGACCGCGGCAAGCGACGCATGGTTCGGTCATCGCGAACACGCCACCGGTGGTGCCGGTCTGCATGCCGCTTCCTTGGCAGTTGGCGCATGTCTTGGGGACGGTGCCGGGCTTGGCGCCCGTGCCTCGACACGTGCGGCACGGTTCATCGCCGCGTAACGGGATCGACAGAGTTGCGCCTTCAACGGCTTGCTCGAACGAGATGGTGGCCTCGGTTTCAAGGTCGTCACCGCGACGCGGTTGCGGTGGGCGACGACGCCCACCTCGAGCACCGCCCTGACCAAAAAGTCCGCCCAGCAGGTCGCTGATGTCGAACTCTTGGCCGCCGGGGCCGGCGCCGTAACCGCCTTGGTTGAAGCCGCCCTTGAACTGGCCGAACAAGGTGCGTTGCTCGTCGTACTCTTTGCGTTTGTCAGCCGTCCCAATGACGCCGTACGCCTCAGACACCTCTTTGAAGCGTTCTTCGGCTTGTTTGTTTCCCGGGTTGGAATCGGGGTGATTCTCGCGAGCGAGTTTGCGATACGCCTTCTTAATTTCGTCGGCACTCGCATCTTTCTTGACACCAAGGGTCCGATAAAAGTCCTTGGTTGCCCAATCAGACGGGTTACTCATGGATTTCTCATCTCCTCAGGTCGTGATGGGTGTTTCGCCACGAGGGCGGAACGAATTACTCGGTTTCGGATGCTGGTTCAGCGGCCGCTTCGGGAGCGGTGCTGGCGGGGTCCACCACGATGACGGTGGCGGGCCGGATGACTTTGTCGCCGATGCGGAAACCGGTTCGCAGCACTTGAGCCAGGCTGGTGACTGATACGTCAGCAGACTCACCCGCGTGAGATACGGCCTCATGGAAGTTTGGATCGAAGGCTTCGCCCGCTTCACCGAACTCTTCGAGTCCGTGGCCGCTCACGACGGTGCGCAGCGAGTCGGCGACGGCTTTGAAGCCGCCCACCAGTTCGCCGTGCTGATCAGCGCGGCCAAGGTCGTCAAGAACGGTCAGCAGCGAGTTGATAACGGTGGCTTTGCCATCCGCGATGAACTTAATGCGATCGTCTTCGACGCGGCGCTTGTAGTTGATGAACTCGGCTTGTTTGCGTTGCAGATCTGAGGTCAGTGCCGCAACGGCAGCTTCGAGTTCTTGTTCGCGGGTGAGTTCTACGACGGGCTCGGCCACGGGCTCGCCCTCTGGCGAGGTGGCCGCGTTGGCAGCCACCTCGTCAGGGGTGTCAGTACCGAGGTCCTCGAAAGGAGATTCGGTCACTTGTCTTCATCCTCGTCGACGATCTCAGCCTCAACGACATCGTCGTCGTCACCTTCGGCGTCACCGGCAGGTGCGCCTTCGGCTTGCGCTTCCGCGGCTGCAGCGGCGTACATCGCTTCGCCCATCTTGGAGCTGGACTCACCGAGCTTGGCAACGGCTGCCTCGATGGCTTCAAGGTCTTCACCCTTGAGTGCTTCGTTGAGCGCATCCAGATCGGCCTGAACCTCGACCTTGACGTCGTCGCCGACCTTGTCGCCATTCTCGGTTAGGAACTTTTCGGTTCCGTGAGCCAGCGCTTCGGCCTGGTTGCGAGTTTCGACAGTTTCGCGACGCTTGCGATCTTCTTCGGCGTACTCTTCCGCGTCCTTGACCATCTTGTCGATGTCGTCCTTGGACAGTGCCGAACCACCTGTGATGGTCATGGACTGTTCCTTGCCGGTGCCGCGATCCTTGGCCGACACGTTCACGATGCCGTTGGCGTCGATGTCGAAGGTGACCTCGATCTGTGGCACGCCACGTGGCGCAGGCGGCAGACCGGTGAGTTCGAAGGTGGCTAGCAACTGGTTGCCGGCAGCCATTTCGCGCTCGCCCTGGTACACCTGAATCGATACCGAAGGCTGGTTGTCGTCGGCGGTGGTGAACACTTCGGACCGCTTGGTGGGGATCGTGGTGTTGCGCTCGATGAGCTTCGTCATCACGCCGCCCTTGGTTTCGATACCAAGGCTGAGCGGAGTGACATCGAGGAGCAAGATGTCCTTGACTTCGCCCTTGAGCACGCCGGCCTGGAGGCTAGCGCCGATGGCCACAACTTCGTCTGGGTTGACGCCCTTGTTGGGTTCTTTTCCGCCCGTGAGCGACTTGACCAACTCGGAAACCGCAGGCATACGTGTGGAGCCACCAACGAGAACGACGCTGTCGATCTTGTCGACGCTCATGCCGGCATCGCGGATCACGTTCGTGAACGGCTTCTTGCAGCGTTCCAGCAAGTCCGAGGTGATCTTCTCGAACTCGGCGCGGGTGAGCGTCTCGTCGAGGAACACGGGGTTGCCGTCAACGACCGTGATGTATGGCAAGTTGATGGACGTGGAAGCTGAGCTGGAGAGTTCGATCTTGGCGCGCTCTGCGGCCTCGCGGATACGCGGCATGGCCATCTTGTCTTTGGTGAGGTCCACGCCCGTTTGAGCCTTGAACTTCGTGATGAGCCAGTTCGAGACCGCTTCGTCCCAGTCGTCGCCACCGAGGTGGTTGTCGCCGCTGGTTGCCTTAACTTCGATCACGCCATCGCCGATTTCCAAGAGGGAAACGTCGAAGGTTCCGCCACCGAGGTCAAAGACGAGAATCGTCTGGTCTTCGCCCTTGTCGAGGCCGTAAGCCAGCGCAGCTGCGGTGGGCTCGTTGATGATGCGGCTGACGTTGAGGCCAGCGATCTCGCCGGCTTCCTTGGTTGCCTGACGCTGGTGATCGGTGACGGACGCGGGAACCGTGATGACTGCGTCGGTCACGGTTTCGCCGAGGTACGCCTCGGCGTCGCGCTTGAGCTTCTGAAGAATAAACGCGCTGATCTGTTGCGGGTTGAAGGACTTGTCGTCGATAGCGACAGACCAGTCGTTACCCATGTAGCGCTTGACTGAGCGGATCGTGCGATCCACGTTGGTGACGCCTTGGCGCTTGGCCACTTCACCGGTGAGCACTTCGCCGGCTTTAGCGAATGCCACGACTGAAGGGGTGGTGCGAGCGCCCTCTGCGTTGGCGATGACGGTGGGTTCTCCACCTTCAAGGACCGCGACGACACTGTTGGTCGTACCGAGGTCGATTCCGACTGCGCGAGCCATATTTTCCTCCTGGGAATGGTGTTTCGGGTGTGTTGCGAGAATCTGTGTCAGATGACTTGAGTCTAATGTTATCAACTTTGCCCAAACCCGATCCATTCCCCACATTCCAGGCTTCAGCACGTGATCCCAATCACACTTTTTCGGCATGTAGCCAACCTCTCACCCACACCACCGCAGTGAGAGCAGAACGTTACTCATCCGGACACATCCACGACACAATTCGGAAATCAGAGCCTTCTACGGTCTATTTATCAACGAAAACTGCCATTGGAGACTCGATCGTGACCAGCACAACGGACCAAGTTCTCCCCGAGGAAACCACCAAACTTCCGCCGGGCGCCAAGAGCGTCATCACGATGTCCACGCTGGCGTTCACCTTGATGTTTGCGGCGTGGATGATGTTTGGCATCCTCGGTATCCCGATCCGTGAAGAGCTCGGTCTCACCGACGTTCAGTTCGCCTGGATCTCTGCCGCGGCTATCCTGAACGGCTCGCTATGGCGACTCCCTTCGGGCATCCTCGCGGACCGTTTTGGTGGACGCATCGTGATGCTGGTCTTGCTGCTCGTCACCGCAGTGTTCTCTTACTTGGTTTCCCTCGCGGACTCCTATTCGATAATCCTGATCCTCGCGTTCCTCGTCGGTTTCGCAGGCAACTCCTTCTCCGCCGGTGTGGCATGGAACGCCGCCTGGGTGCCGAAAGACCGGCAGGGTCTGGCGCTCGGCATCTTTGGCGCCGGCAACGTCGGCGCTTCGGTCACGAAGTTCATCGGCCCGGTGCTGATCACCGCTACCGCGGGCGCCACCTACTTCGGATTCATCCAAGGT
>JAAZCT010000239.1 GCA_012513165.1 Actinomycetales bacterium | reverse complement strand
TTGGGCTTGGTTCCGCCGCGACAACGAAGGCATCTTGTTCACGAAATAGACTGAACCTATGAGTGCACATGGCCGGTTTCGGATTCCGGAATCCGAGGTGGAGTGGCACTTCAGTCGATCGTCCGGGCCCGGTGGTCAGCACGTCAACACCTCCGACACCCGCGCCGAAATTCGTTGGAACATAGAAACCAGCAACTCGCTTTCGCCACACCAACGCGAGACCTTGCGGCAGCGTCTGAACGCTCGGCTCGTGGGCGACGAGTTGCGGGTGGTGTCGAGCACGTACCGCTCGCAGCTGCGAAATCGCGAATCGGCTCATTCGAGGCTGGAACACCTCGTGGCGGAATCGTTGCGGCCGGTCAAGCAACGCAAAGCAACTCGCCCAAGTCGCGGCGCACAGGCCCGCCGGCGCGAATCCAAGACCCGTCGCAGCGACATCAAGTCATCGCGCCGTGCCAACAATTGGAGCGCCGACTAGCCGCCACGCAGTTCACGCGAGACGCCTCCGGTGGCTCGGTGCGGAACTGGACGAGGCGACCCGCGACTATCCTGATTCCGTGGCTGCTTCAGATACTCCCGCTGATACCGGTGCTTCCGGCGACCGCAGCGACGCACCTGCCGAGACGATCACCTGGCAGCACGCCGGAGCGAGCCACACCGCCGAGTGGTGGTCGGCAAACGACCGGCCGGCTCCACGTCGCGTCATCGCAGTAGACGATCAACTGAGCGCCGATCAGGCGATGCGCTACGCCGCGCAGGGTGTCGGAATGCTGTGGCTGGGCGACTATCACAACGCCAAGCAGTTGCTGAAGGCGATCGATCGCCGGGCCGACTTACAAAAACGACAGAGTTCGTCGGCTAAATCACAGGACCCCGACGTGGGCGCCGCCACCCAAGCCGAGCAGTTCTATCAGATTCGCCAGAAGCGAGCCCAACGCTCCCGACTCAAGTCGCTGCTGTTGGTACCGCTTGAGTTCGACACGTCTGCCGGCGAAATGGTGCTGCCCCTCCCCCGTGCGCCGCGCGTCGCACAAGCCCTCGAGTTCGCGTACGGCCGGCCACCGGCTGATCAGACTCCGTCTGACCTCGCCGCCGTCAGTCTGCAAGAGCTGATCGGTGCACAAAGCGCCCACCAGTGGTTCGTTCAGGGCGTCGACGTGCCCGCGCTCGGCGCGAAGATTCATCCGTACTACGGCACCTTCCTGCCCACCCGCCACGAATACGTCGACCTCGTCGCCAATGCCCCGCTGGCGCACCACGATGTGGCTTTCGACATCGGCACCGGCACCGGCGTGCTCGCTGCGACGCTCGTGAAACGTGGAGTGCGACGGGTGATCGGCACCGATATCCATCAGCGGGCGGTGGACTGTGCGAACGAGAACTTCACGCGCCTCGGCATGCAAGAGGCGGCCGTTGCGCAACTCGCCAGCATGTTTCCGCTAGGGCGCGCCTCCCTGATCGTCTGCAATCCGCCGTGGCTTCCCGGCAATGCGAAAACCTCGCTCGACGCGGCCATTTATGACCCGGGAAGCAAGATGCTCTTGCAGTTCCTCGACGGGTTGCCGCACCACCTCACGGACGACGGCGAGGGGTGGCGGATACTTTCCGATCTGGCGGAGTTGCTCGGTCTTCGCACTCGGCAGATGCTGCTCGACGCGATCGAAAAAGCCGGGCTCGAGGTCATCGAGCGCTACGACACCACTCCGAGTCATGCCCGCGCGCGAGACACCTCGGATCCGCTGCATGCGGCGAGGTCGCGCGAGGTGACGTCGCTTTGGCGGCTGCGTTCCGCTCGCACGTCCACCCCGGCGAAATACTCAGCGAACACCACATCGACCCCAGCCGCAGCTGCTGGCGCAACCAACTAAAAGAGCCCGGCCGATGGCCGGGCTCTCAAACGTGACATATGACGCGACTCAGGTGAGACCTATGACGCGACTCATCACATGGTGGAGCATAGGAGCTTCGAACTCCTGCCCTCTTCGATGCGCACGAAGCGCG
>JAAZCT010000238.1 GCA_012513165.1 Actinomycetales bacterium | reverse complement strand
CTGGCTGATCAGATCCACGAACCGCGACCGCACGACCGCCTTTGGCTACCACTAGCGTGGCGATTTGTCCGAACAGTGCGCCCACACCTGGTGTGAACGCTCCCGAATCATCTGGTGCGTAACTGATCTCGCCCGTTTCCGGATTCAGCGTGCCCCAGCCGTCTTGAGTCATATCGAACCACATGGCCTCAACCGAACCTTGTGCCGCAAGGTGAGCAATTGCGGCCAAATCGTGTTCGACTCGGCTCTGATAAATCTCACCCAAGTTCGCCAATTCGGCTGCGGTAATTGTGGTGTTGACCTCGGCCAACCGGCCACGAATTTCCTCATCGATTTCGGCAGCAGTGAGTCGATCGGCGGCTCCTCGCACGAGTTCAAGGTGGCGTCCCTCTTTCCGCACGTCAAAACGTCCCAACAGTTGTTCTTCAGCAAAAACGAACAACGGGATATTGCCAGCGGGGTTGATTGCAGCCAATTCCGTTTGAGCTGCATCGGCAACTCGTTTCGCGTACAAGTCGTAGGGGTCTCCGCTGAGGCGATCATCGCCCCGTCCGGCTGAGCCACGGTTCGTCGCGTCTGATGCGCTGTCCGGATAGTCGCCGGAAATGGCGAGTTCGGTCGCGCGAGCGGTCGGCGTGGCGTGCCAGAGCTTCCATTCGTTCGCCGACAGTGTGAGTGCAAAAGCTTCTTGGATTTGGGTGACGCTGCGCCACAACAAGCCGAGAGAGAATGTAGTTCCGGCATCGAAATGGTCTTCGATTCTGTTTGGCAACACGAACACTTCGCTGAACCCCGGTGCTACGAACACCGCAAGTGAACGCGACAGTTTGTGCCAAATATCGGAATCGAGAATTTCCTCGCGCGACTGAGCGATTTCGGTGCGCACCGGGTGGCTGATGCCCGCATCTTCCAGTTGATTGAGTGCATCATCAAAGGCGCTCTTAAACGCAACCTTTGCTCGGTCGGCGTCGGCCACGTTCGGGGCCGTCTCGACATAAACCGTTACCGCGATGTCCTGTGGTTTAGCCAGAACTTCGAAATCGGCGGGGGTGGGAAGTGAGAAATGAATTGACATTTATAACCTCAATCAAGTGGGTGCGAATGGAACCTCTTTCAGTCTCTCGCACACGGTGGGCCACTTTCCGTGAAAAATCATTTTCCCCCAAAAAATCAGACAAAATCTCACCTAAGACTCTCACTTAATACCTTGGAGTGGCGCACAAACTGCCAAAGTCGACACCGAACGGAAAAGGCAAGTCAAGATAGATCGAGAATAATAGCTGGCGCCGGCTATCAGGACGGACTATGCATCGATGCTCTCGCCTGTTTCGGACTCATCTTGGTTGACTTCGTCGTCGGCGACCTGATCGACGCGATAGTGATAAACCACTTTGGTTGCGAGTGGGATATCGTGCAGCGACCGCGAACCAGGTGTAATTGCACAGGTGAAGAGGCCAATCGGGAAGACCGTGACAAACCCAGCACGCATTCCTGCACGAACGAAATCGAGTTTGCCGCCCGAAGCAGACACGACACGCGTGCCCAGCAACACTGAACCGACAGTCTTACCGCTAGTCGCCCAACTGAACCACAAGTACAAGAACATCAACACGAAGCCACTGATCGCGAACCAACTCACGTGGAATGATGGCCAGGAGAAGCGACGAGGATCCGTAAGGAAACCCAAAACCGCGAAACCGACGTAGCCTAATCCGATGGTCGACCAAACGAGTGCGTAATCAACAGCGCCCGACATAGTTCGCGTCACCACGCCGGCGGGTTTTCCTTGCAGTTCGAACATCGTGTGAGTCTTAGGCATTATTCGCTTCTCCTGCCGCGGAAGAAGTTCGCGATGGCCTCGTCGGCTGAAGCTGCCGACGCGCGGGTCCCGCGGACGACTTCAGTTGCGACGCCGGACGTGGATTCGCGGATGATGCCCGGCAGATCAATCTCGTCAATCACTTCGTTCGTGATGCCAGCGAGATCGAGTTGATCCACGACGTCGTTGGTGAGGGCCATGAGGTCGACGTTCTCGCGCACGATTGCTGTCAAGTCGAGATGGGCGAGGGCCGCAGTCAGTACCGGCGGCAGGGCAAGTGCAATGAGCTTCTCGATCATCACAGGGTCAAGAGGCGCTTCGGTCAACGCCACCGGATCAATGTGGGAGAGTGTCGTCGCGATGAGTTCTGGCGTGAGGACTTGATCCACCACATCGGCCAGATCAACCTGGGAAATCAACGCATCGACGGTGTCTTTCGTCACCGCTTTGCGTACCAACTCAGGAATGTCCAGGCGATCAACTGTGGCGGTAAACAGAATCGGCACGAGCGCGTCAAAAAGCTGGACAGATCCATCGAGAACGATGGCCGTTTGTTGCTCGCGTGCCGCGCGACCCCGACCTTCAAGGTTGTGCGCAATCGTCGCCAGCGCGTAGCGCTCAGGAACAAGAGGCGGCTTGCGCACGAGTCGCCACGTGAGTACCGCAGGGATTGCCGCAACGGAAACGATCCGTTTGGCATATGGAGCCGCCGTAAGTGCTGCACCTAACGCCACATCGGTAGCGCGTTGCAAACTGTTCGTTGGTTCCATGACATAAGCATGCACCGCCGTGCGTGTTCTTTCTGTCTTGGGCGTGCACTTTGGTGCAACAGGCCCCACAAAAAGGGAGTAGGTTGTGGCCGGATGTCCGACGGCACGGTCTTGATACGTGTGATCAAGACCGGGCCGCGAGTTTGGTGAGGTGCGGCTATCGAGTGGAAGGTGCCAGTTGAGACGAAACCACTCGTTTCGTGCCCGCTGCGTCTTTGTGCACGGTGAACGAGTCAAGCGTGTCGCCAACAGCGAGTCCTTGGGGCGAACCGCCATCGCGTACGTGCGCAACGGTGGACCGGTACACGAGTCGATCACCCTGAACCTGGATTCGCTGGAACGAGGCAACTCCTTCAGCCCCCACAACTCGCCGAGCGCCGTTATTAACCCAATTGTTGTTCGTCGGCCCAGCGAGTTCGTAGTTCTTACCGCCGGAATTCGAAACGACATATACGGGACCATTTGAACCGCCGTCGATCTCGTTCTTGGTGAGATGTCCGCGTGCATAGACGTGGTCGTGACCTTGAAGTACCAAGTCAACATTGTGCTTCTCGAGAATCGGCAACCATGCGGTTCGGGTTGCGATGTTGTCTCGGCCTGGTGAACCCGAAAAGAGCGGCTGATGGAAGGTAACGACGGTCCACTTGTTGGGGTTAGTACTCAAGACACGGTCGAGCCAGATCGCTTGATCGGGGCCACCGAGTGGTGCGTTCGCATCCAGCGAAACGAAGCGGACACCCTGATAGTCGGTGAACCAGGCCGTCTCGTTGCGAACCTTCGGCCCATTGGTTGGGTAGTCGAAGTGGCCGCGGTATTGCAGCAACAATCCGTCTCCGGTGTATTCGTGATTGCCGGGGGTGGTGATGATGTTGTTGCTCGCAGTCTGCGGCAGCGCCGCGAACCATTCGGCCCACTGTGCGTCTTTGTTTGAGTCATTGATCATGTCGCCTGCCGCGATGGTGACCTTGGCGTCCGGAGCGCTTGCATAGGCGGCCGCCGCGACGTTTGGCCACACATCAGTCAAGCCCTTTTGCGCATCGCCAAAGTACAGAAACTCCCAAGGGGTTTCGGTAGCGGTTGCGGTGGTAAAGCGTGACCAACGCGACCAGTTTGTGCCGTTGCCGACTCGGTATTCGTAGGTAGTGCCCGCGGCTAGATTGGTGAGCGTCGCGGTGTGGTGACGAGCAGGCGTCAGGGTCTGCTGCATGTTTAGGTGACAGTGTGACCTGACCCATGGTTTGGTTTCCAGATTGGGTGGTGAGTCGAGGGTCTTACTGAAAGGCTTCGACAATGCCACGTCCCTACCCTCCCGAGTTCCGTGCTCGCGCCATCGCGTTGGTCCGAGCCGGCAAGCAAGTCAAGCAGACCGCCTACGAGTTGGGCATCAGCGCCGGCTGCCTGCACCAATGGTTGAAGCAAGACCTGATCGATCGTGGTGAGATGCCGGGCAAGTCCACGGCTGAGTCTGCGGACCTGCGTGCCGCGCGCAAAAAGATCCGTGAGCTGGAGACCGAGCTCGCGATCATTCGCCAGGCTGCGAAGTTCTTGGGTCAGGACAAACCCCACCCAAAAGGGTTCACCCGGTGATCGACCGTTTGGCCGACGCCGGGTTCCCCGTCGACAACTGCTGCCGAATCCTTGGAGTGTCCCGACAGGGCTACTACCGATACAAACGCCGGCCGACCTCGGCCACGCAGTTGCGCCGACAGTGGCTCACTGGGTTGATCAGGGAGGTCCACGTGGCTTCTCGCGGGACCTATGGTTATCGGCGCATCCATGCCGAGCTGACCATGGCGATGGGCATCAAGTGCAGTTCTCGGTTGATCTCGGTGCTGATGACGCAGGCCGGGATTTATGGACTTCCAGGGCCTGCCCGGGTCAAGCGACTACGTGGCGTCGTGACTGCTGATGATCTCGTGAATCGCAAGTTCCACCGCCTGCACCCCAACGAGCTATGGGTCACGGACATTACCGAACATCCCACGAGGGAAGGCAAAGTGTTCTGTGCAGCAGTGCTGGACGCCTTCAGTCGGCGGATCATCGGCTGGTCGATCGACTCTCGACAGGACTCCACGCTGGTCGTCAATGCGCTCGACATGGCCATCCGCAACCGGCGTCCCCAGCCAGGTGGGATCGTCCACGCCGATCACGGAGTCCAGTTCACCTCCTGGGTCTTCGGCGACAAGATCCGCTCCGCAGGACTCCTTCCCTCGTTCGGCAGCGTCGGAGACGGACTCGACAACGCGATGATGGAATCCTTCTGGTCATCGATGCAGATCGAGCTCTTGAACCGCAAGAAATGGAAGACTCGCCTCGAGCTCGCGAACGCGATCTTCGACTACATCGAGATATTCCACAACCGGCAACGACGACACTCATCGCTCGGCTATCGCACCCCAATCGAATACGAACTATTCTCGGAGAAGAACTCCATCCCCGCCTAAAACTCACCACCGAACGTGGAAACCAAACTGTAGGTCAGGTCAAATTGTCACCTATTCATGCAGCAGACCCGTCCCCTGAAGTACGGGCGTTACCTGCGTGTATAGATTCACCCCATGAGAACCAAGAAGAGAACGATAGGACCTACGAATTGAACCGGTTGTATGCACAACTCGCTCGCGTGACGACGGGCAAGCTTGCTGCCTGGG
>JAAZCT010000237.1 GCA_012513165.1 Actinomycetales bacterium | reverse complement strand
GTCTTCGCCAAGGACCACGGCGCGGGCATCCGATCCGGCCGTTTCGCCCACCATGATCGCGGCGAGTTCGTCGGGAGTGGTGTCGACTTTGTTGAGCACCGCGATTTTCTCACCGAGCCGCATGATCGTCATGCAATCACAGATGCTCATGGTTTCTTGAATCTTGTGCGTGATCAGGATGACGCTCATTCCTTCAGCAACCATCGCGTGAATCGACCCGAACAAGTCGTCCACTTCTTGTGGAGTCAAGTTCGTGGTGGGTTCGTCAAGAATCAGGATCTTGGAGCCTCGGTAGAGAGCTTTGAGGATCTCGACTCGTTGCCGAATACCTACCGGCAGTTCCTCGACGATTGCGTCAGGGTCGACTGCGAGCCCAAACCGAGTGCTTAGGTCTTGAACTTTGGCGCGAGCCGCGTCGAGGTTCATCGAGAAAATGCTGCCGCCGGCTTCCGCTCCGAGCACGACATTCTCAAGCCCCGAATAGTTGTCTACTTGCAGGAACGTCTGGTGGACCATGCCGACGCCGGCCGCGAGCGCGTCTCGCGGACTCTTTATGGTGGCGGTGGAGCCGTCAATTTCGATGGCTCCACCGTCAGCGTCGTATAGCCCATACAGGACGTTCATGAGGGTGGTCTTGCCTGCGCCGTTGCCGCCGAGCAATCCGTGAACCTCGCCGGGTTGCACTTCAAGATCGACGCCAATGAGCGCGTTGACTGGACCAAACCTCTTCTGAATTCCCGTCATTTTCAGACGGGGGTGTCCCTGAGCATTCATTACTTGGTCTCCGACTGATCCAGCTTCACTTTGATGGAGCCATCGAGGATGCCGTCAACGGATGCTTGAACTGCGTCCTTCACTTCGGCTGGCACGTCGTCACCGACTTCGACGCTGGCACCCGATCCGAAGGTGATCACGAAGTATCCCTTGGATTCTCCGTCAGCGATCTTGTCAACGATTTCGTTCATTGGACCAACGAAGTCATACAGTGCGGTTCCGGCGTAGTGTCCCTTGCCGTTCTTCGACTTGTCGGTGTACTTCACCGTCAACCACGCTTCGCCGGCAGGCTTCTTGGTGACGGCCTTAAAGGCGCCGATCACTCCGAGGTTGAGGGAGGTGATGATGACGTCGTTGTCTTTGTTCAGCAATTCGGTCGCTAGTTGCTGCGCCTTAACAGTGTCGTTGAAGTCGCCCGTCCAAACGGCCTGGAGTGCGGTGCCTTTGCCGCTATCGGCTAACGCTTGACGAACCGAGTGAACTTCGGAGAAGGAGAACGGTAGCGATAGTCCACCGAGGTAGCCGACTTTGCCGGTCTTGGTGAGGTTCGCTGCAAGCGTTCCGATGGGGTAGAACACGGTGTGGAAGTTGCGGTCGATGACCCAGACGTTGTCTGGTTGCCCTTCCGGTTCGCCGTCGAACTCACCCACAAAGTTCACGTCGGGATTCTCTTTGGCAACTTTGGCGGTCGCTTCGTAGAACTGCGATCCGTGAGTCCAGATGATGTTGTATCCATCAGCTACGTATTCGCGCAGGACGCGCTCGATGTCCGGGACTGGAACGCTCTCAGAGTAAGCGATCTCTGCGCCGTTCTTTTCTAGGTCTTGCAATGCCAACAGCCCGAGCCCGTTGTAGTCAGCGTCTGTGGTGGGGCCAGAGAAGATTGCGGCGATCTTTTGTTTATCGCTACCGGAATCTCCAGAGCCGCCACAGGCGGAAAGGATGAGACCCATCGACAGCATGACTGCCGCGATAATTTGGGTCCGTTTCAACTTCAACATGATGATGACCTCCTAGGCGGACAAGGCCAAGAGCGAGTGCGCTCTGGACCGTCAGCAGGGTTTGTGATGTGCGTCTCATCATGCTTGAACAGTCAATCACTGTTCTATGTCAGTTTTCTACAACGTTCCCATTGCTACCTTGGCTGAACATGACCGGAGGGTAATCAGCCTTAGTTTTGAATTTTCAATACTTGCAGCGCGACGGCCACGTTGAGGCGCAGGTTCGCATCCGTCGTAAACGGGCCTACGATCTTTTCCAGCTTTGAGATGCGATAACGCATGGTGTTGTAGTGCATCATAAGTTCGCGAGATGCCTCGGCAACATTGAGATTGTGGTCGAGTAAGACCTGCAAAGTTGCTCGCATATCCGTCGCGTTGACAGAGTCATCAGCCAGTTCGCCCAACATGTCTCGGGCGAAAGCGGACAGTTCCTTGTGATCCGGGATGAGCCCAATCAAGCGGTGAATGCCCAAGTCATCGAAGTGGGAAATGTTGTTACCGCCTGAGAAGCGCCGTCCGACTTCGGTGGCCCGTTGCGCTTGCTGATAGGCCGTGGGGAGTTCTTCAAATCGGGTCACGAGTCGGCTGGTTCCCACGGAAAACATCCGTCGGCCGCCACCACGGTCTCCCGCGACACCATTGACGACTCGCTCCACCTTTGCTTGCAACTTTCGGGCTATCGCGCCCGGGTCACGTAGGTCTGCATCCGGCAGCGAGAAGACGGCCACCACTTCATCGGAAAAATCTGCACACGGAAACGACTTTGATTCGCGCGCCACCACCTGAGTCCACGCCAGATGGAACCGCGCTTGCCAGGAACGCAACACCCGAGTTGGCGCTGGCTGTTCCGATGCGCTTTGAGGATCGAGTTGCGCTGAAACCACGATGCATGGCATGTCTAACTGCCACCCCAAGCCCAGCGCGTATTCCTTCGAGTGTTCGGGGTTTTTGGCTCTGCCGCTCAAGACATCACGCAAGAAGTCGCCCCGATATTTGTTTTCAACCGCGTTGAGCGCCTGTTCCTGAGTGATGAGAAGTGCCGATACCGTTGCGGCCCGCCGTAAAGCAAAACGCACGTCCTTGTCGATGACGTGATTCGGGTCGAAAGCGACGAGTCGGGCCAAATCACTGCCTGCGGCCACCACGGGCTCGGAGAGGATCTGGCCGGCATCGATGTCCATCATGTGTAGCCGAACGCGCTCGATTCTAAATCGCCCTGTCTCGTCATAGAGG
>JAAZCT010000236.1 GCA_012513165.1 Actinomycetales bacterium | reverse complement strand
TTTCGACCGCCAACAAAGCCTGGCTCCAGCAGTCGACCCAGTTGGCCGAAGCAGCCCGAGACGCCCTCGAAGCCGAAGGATTCGCTCGCTCTACTTATATCGGCGGAGGCACTGCGCTCAGTTTGCGACCCGATATCGCCACTAACAACCTCAGCGAGATGCCAACGATCATGGCCGAGCTCGGCAATATGCGAAACGCTTCAGATGCCGCTCTGATGAAATCGGCCGAAGGTCAGCGCCGCTACGCAGACGCCCTGGCCACCGCCACCGAGAAATTCTTAGCCCCGTAGGAATTAGACAGTCTCGTTGCGCTGTGAGCTCGGCGAGCCAAACTGCCACGCTCGGCGAACGCGACTACCGTAGAAGCATGAGTACTTCGTGGCAACACCAGCCGTGGATCGACTTCATGCTCAACGACTGTGAAACTTGGGCCGTAGTCGGCTTGTCTGGTAACCCGCATCGCACCGCCTACGAGATCGCTGAACTCCTGCAGCGTCGCGGCAAGAAAATCGTGCCGATTCATCCCGATGCGCCCGTGGTGTTGGGCGAACAGGGCTACGCCACGCTGGCAGACGTGCCCTTCGCCATAGACGTCGTCGATGTGTTTCGCCGCAGCGAGTTCGCCGGTCAGTTTGCGGATGAAGCCGTCGAAATTGGCGCCAAAGGCGTCTGGCTCCAACTGGGGGTCATTGACGCACAAGCTTTCGAGCGAGTGACCTCCAGCAGCACCCCGATGGTGATGGACACCTGTCCTGCTATCGAATGGCGACGCGCGCGCTGAACCCTCCGATCAAGTCACATTCGCCACACAACTCGCACCAGCCACAACTTCAGCGTTGGTCCGTGTGAAACGGCGCACTCGATACCGAATACCGACACCACACGGCCGTAAATACATAGAATCGAGTTGCGCAAACTGGCCATTTCGCCAGCCAAACCATGAGGGAAAGTCGGGGAAACGCTCGTGTCCGTACCTTTGGGTCACCCCGAACGCATCGGCCAATACGTTATCGAGCGCGAACTCGGGCGCGGTGGCCTGGGCGTCGTATATCTGGCCACCCAGCCCGGCCTGAACCGCAAAGTAGCGCTCAAAGTGTTGTCCTCTGATCTTGCGAGCGATCCCGAGTTCGTTGAACGGTTTAACCGCGAAGCCGAACTCTTGGCGAAACTCGACTCACCCCACGTCATAACTATCCACGACCACGGCACGGCCGATGGCTTCCTTTATCTCACAACGCAATACGTCGCTGGAGGAGACTTAAACCAGCACTTAAAGACGCACGGGCGAATGCTGCCACAAACTGCGTTGGCTGTTTTCATTCAATTGCTTGAGGCATTACTAGAAGCGCACAACAACGGCGTGATCCACCGAGACGTTAAACCAGGCAACGTGCTCGTGCGCGAAGGTCAAACCGCGCCCCATATTTACCTCGCGGACTTCGGAATCGCGCAATCCGAACTCGATGTGGGACGCACACTCACCGGAGTCTTGACAGGAAGTTTGGCCTACCTCGCGCCTGAGCGACTCCTCGGTTCCCCAGCGACAATCGAATCAGACTTATACGGGGCGGGCTGCACGCTCTGGATGCTCCTAACAGGCGAGACCCCCTATTCAGGTACCGCCTTCGAGCAGGCCACGGCGCATACGAATTCGCCGATTCCACAACTTGCTGAAACGAGCCCGCTCCATACGGAACTCAATCGCCTGTTGCAGTGGACCCTCGCGAAAGATCCACAAGATCGGCCGCATAACACCAAAGATCTCCTCTCCGTTGCGAACGATCTCGCAGCCGGACGGAGTTCCAAACACGACACGCTCATCAGGGCTTCAACTGCTCCCCGTTCCCTAGTCGGCTCAGACCGCACGGCGATTCGCGTCCCTGCACCAACAGCAGAATCGACAACCACGCCGCACGCCGAGGTTTCTACCGAACCAACGAGCGAACCAGCATCCGCTGCACAGTCACGAACTAGCGCCCACCGCGCTTTGGTCGGTGCTGGCATGGTTCTCACCGCTTTGTTAAGTCTTTCACTCATCACAGCAAGTCTCATCTTCGTCGCCGACCGGTTCGCCGATGTGTTGCGCCCTGCATCGGCCACCACTGTTCAAGACAACGAAAAACCAATCGCGGCCGATACAACCCCTAGGCCCAATTCGCCGACTGATTCCACACCGGAACCACTCGGAGACGAACCCCTCCAACCGTACGAGTCCACCTTGGAGTTGGATTTTGATGACGAGGTTGGCGGTGGCTACGTTTCGGAAAGCCCGGTCACGCGCCCTCGACCCAGCCCCACAC
>JAAZCT010000235.1 GCA_012513165.1 Actinomycetales bacterium | reverse complement strand
CCCGAATGTTGCGTACGCGATGTTGAACCAGTTGGCTGGCCGCTTGCGGCGCACCAACGAAGTCGTTGGCGATATGGTCTTCTCCGATGTTCCGGGCCGCGTCTCGAAAGCACTGCTTGATTTGGCCGAGCGCTTCGGTCGTGAAACCGACGAGGGCATTCACGTCAACCACGATCTGACCCAGGAAGAACTGGCGCAGCTCGTCGGTGCTTCACGTGAAACGGTCAACAAGGCGCTCGCTGATTTCGCATCACGCGGTTGGCTGCGTCTGGAACCGCGTAGCGTCACGATCACTGACCTGGAACGGTTGCAGCGCCGGTCGCGCTGAGATTTTCCTACCAAGGGTCCATGTCCATCAAGGGCGTGGGCCCTTGGTCTTTTGGCCAGTGCTTCTTTGAGTCTAAGAGCTTGGATTTAGGACGAGTGGTTTTTGAGGTACAACAGCTGCGCTTCGACGGAGAGTTGCGCCGCGGGCCACAAGTGCTGGTCCACATCTGCATAGACGATCTCAACTACTTCTCTGGCCGTACTGGCACCATCAGCAACGGCAGTGCGCACCTGCTCGAGGCGTTGTTGGCGGTGCTCGAGATAGAAATCGACTGCCACGCTCGCATCGTCAATCACCGGGCCGTGCGCCGGAAACAGTCGTTCTACGCCGTCGGCTACGAGTGACTTGATGGTGGCCAGCGAGTCCAAGTACTCGGCGAGGGCTCCATCCGGGTGCGCCACCACGGTGGTGCCTCGGCCCAAGATGGTGTCGCCGGTCAAGAGCGCCTGGTCTTGTGGCAGCAGAATGCTCATCGAGTCCATCGTGTGCCCGGGCGTGGCAATGATCTTGAGCTCGAGTCCGTCGACCACGATTAGTTCGCCGTCGGCCAGTGGTTTGGCGTTGCGGCACCAGTCTTCTCCGATGGCCCGGGCCGGAGCACCAGTGCGTCGCGCAAACTCGTCGATCGCTTCGGTGTGATCGAAATGGTGGTGGGTATATAGCACGAGGGCAACCTCGCCCGCTGCTGCTTGGACTGCATCTAGATGCCCCGAATCGAGAGGGCCTGGATCGACCACAACGCATCGATCGGCACCAGGCTCGCGCAAAATCCAAGTGTTCGTCCCGTCAAGGGTCATCATCGTGGGGTTGTCAGCAAGGACAAACGCAGCACGCTCGCTGACACGAATACCACTCATAGGTGATCCCACCTTTCTGTCTCCAACCAAAGTTGGCCGTCGGCCTCGACCACGCGTGGCTCAATGGGAGTGATGGTGCGACGTTCAGACTCGGGCAAGATCGTCGTGGTTGATAGGTGCGACAGTTCTTGGCACGTCACCATCGTCGGAGGCAGCATCGCGATACTGCCTGAGGCCAGTTCAGATAAGAGTTCGCTCAGCGGTATCCAACTACTGTGATCAGCTTCGCTGTTGACCGAGTCAATGTTCTGACCCGCGGGCAACGCGGCCACAAAGAACCGAGTATCGAAGCGTTTCGGCTCAAATGCAGGGGTGATCCAGTGCGCCCAAGCGCCGATCAAATCAGCCCGCAACACCAAGCGCT
>JAAZCT010000234.1 GCA_012513165.1 Actinomycetales bacterium | reverse complement strand
TCCCTAGGCTGTACTCGTGACCCTACCGGGATTCGCGCGGCAAGCAAGAACTAAAAACGTGGCACTTCAAAAGAATCGGTTCACAAGCCTTCGCAAGAAACCGAACGACTGCCACGATTCAGTTGGCGTCGTCTGCCTCGAGATCGGCCGGACGCGGGCCGGTGTAGTCCGGGCCATAAGCACCGGGCGCGGGCCGGCGGGTACGAGGCATCGACTTTTGTCCGGGCGCCAACTTGCGGGCCGTCACCAAGAACGCCGTGTGCCCGTTCATGGCGTGTTTTGGCCGGACAGCCAACCCCTCGAGATGCCACTCGCGTATCAGTGATTCCCACGCGTACGGTTCAGTGAACGTGCCTTCAGTGCGCAACGTTTCCACAAAACGCGAGAGCTGCGTGGTGGTTGCGACGTAGGCGCACACGATGCCGCCAGGAACCAGCGAGCGAGCCGCCAGCGGGATGCAGTTCCACGGGTCCACCATGTCGAGAATGATGCGATCGACTTCAAGATCCGCGGGCGCGTCTTTGACGTCGCCGACGATCAGGTTCCACGTTTCGGGGATCTCGCCGGTGGACTGCGACACGTTCTTGGTCGCGTTCTCAGCGAACTCTTCACGCAACTCGTATGAGGTCACCTGTCCCGTTGGCCCAACAGCGCGCAGCAAATAGCTGCTCAGACTGCCGGAGCCAGCACCGGCCTCGAGCACGCGTGCGCCGGGAAAGATATCGGCCATGACTACGATCTGTGCCGCATCTTTCGGATAGATGATTGCTGCGCCGCGAGGCATAGACACCACATACTCGAACAGCAAGGGCCTAAACACTTGATAGGGGAAATCAAGCGAGGACGTGATGACGATGCCCTCGGGTTGTCCGATGATGTCGTCGTGTCGGAGTTGTCCCTTTTTCGTGGAATACTCAGCGCCGTCTTGCAACTGGATATTGTGTTTGCGGCCTTTGGGGTCGGTGATTCGAACCCAGTCCCCTGCCCGGAACGGTCCAGTGATGACGGTCATGTGGCCTCCAAATAAGCGCGGTCAACATCCTCGGCGAGCAGGCTACCGATCGGCGTGCCTGAGCGATCCACCAGGGCGTAAATAGGGGCGGGATTCTCCGCCATTGCTTGCAATAGCGCTGTCCCCGATAGATCTGCATGAATCCGGACCGCGTCACTTTCAAGTGGCGCGTGACTCATCAACGTGCGGGCGTCGAGGGTCGCGATTCGAGCCATTCGCATGTCATAAAGCTTGGCGCGGCCAGAACTGTGCCACATGAACGCAGCCAAGAACCACAGAATCGCTACGCGCACGACATCGAATCGGTCTTGGAAATTGACGAGGAAGGGTGCCACTGCGGCGAGTGCAATTGCGGAGGTACGGCCTGCGAAGGTGGCAACCTTGATGCCAATGAACTCAGAGCGCGTAAGACCCCAGGCAAGGGCCTTAATCATCCGGCCGCCATCGAGCGGCGGGCTGGGAAAGACGTTGAACACAGCTAAAAACAGGTTGATGCTTCCGATCGACCAGAACAAGGTGTTCCACAGGCCAGGAACCCAGGTG
>JAAZCT010000233.1 GCA_012513165.1 Actinomycetales bacterium | reverse complement strand
GAGCTGGCCACCCGTCGGGATCTGTTCCTTGGACTCGCGCTGTGGCTATGCGTGCTTCGGGTTCGGCTAAACGTGAGGCAATGTCGTAACCAACGTTGACAGCATCGTGGGCGATCACATCATCGAGATTGTGATGGACTTGAATGCGGTCAGGGTTGAATCCGGTGGAGGGGGCAAGTGTCTGGTCGACGTCGAGTTGTACTTGGCGTGACCACGGCGAATGTGCGAGACCTGCGACGATATGGCGGATGAATGCAGTATTCCGGTCTGGATCTCCAGTAAGTGCGACGTTGGTGGATTCAAAGTTGAGTAGCCATGTTGCGTCGTTGTCGTTACCTATGGCCACAACTAGGGGCCAAGGTCGATCTGTGGTGACATCCTCGAGAGTCCACTCTTGCCCACGGTCCGTTACCCATGTCATGTGCCCGTTTTTCGACGTGAACCGGTCGATGGTTTCTTCTGGCGTATGCCAGTGCAAGGCAATATGTGTTGCGTTCACCTCAATCGTGTTCAGTTGAGGTACGTCTCGGCCTAAGGCTAGGCAGGTCGTCGCGATCCACGCCATGACTACATCGAGTTCAGCTACAACCTGTTCGGCCGGCCTTCCAGCGACTGCGATCGATGCTTCGGTTCGGCGGACTGTGGCCGGGGTGGTTTCTGGGACTTCTCCGCATTCGCGTGAGCGTGCAGCTGCGGCACGTCGTTGACGTAGCCGGAAGCCGACGGCAGCGGCAAGTAAGGCTCCAGCACCTAGGAACGCTGGGAGAACCCAACCGGGAAGTTGCTGATCATCTTGTTCAACGGTTGGCACGCTCAATGCCGAGGTGGTGAGGTCGGGCAAGGTACTCGACTTTTGTGTCACGTTGAGTTCGTCAATGAGATCTTGCGAAGTTGACTCCAGGGCAGGTAACGGTTCACTGCCATCCCCCTTGGGAGTTGGAGAAATCTTGGCTGATGGCTCGGGGTTCGCTGCCTGAGTGGTAGCGGAGCCCTTTGAGACAATGCGTTGGCCTGGGTAAATGAGATCAGGATCTACAAGTGGGTGGGGCTGATCAATATCTTTGGACGCTTCAAAGAGTTCTGGCCACCGGTTAGCATCGCCCAGTTCAGCCAGAGCAATATGTGAGAGCGTGTCGCCCTTGGTCACGAGATGGTCGACCGGGTTTGATTCTTTTTGTTCGGCGGCTGGCTGGGAGGTGGAGGGGATAATCAGTTCCCACCCTGGGCGAATGAGCCGGCCAGAATCAAAGGTAGAACCGTCACCCATGTCACGGTTCGCATTGAGTTCAGCGATTTCTGTCCATCGTGAACCATCGCCAAGTTCGTTCTCGGCAATTGCCCACAACGTGTCACCTCGCATAACAGTCACTGACGCGTGCGATTCTCGAGTTTCGTTACTGGTCTTCTCGGCTTCTTCTGCCGCCGGATCTGACTCGGCTTGGGTGGACACCGGGGTGGAGGCATGAGCATCTGCTGTTGCCATGGCACTTGATGCCATC
The DNA here is from genome assembly GCA_012513165.1 of Actinomycetales bacterium. Taxonomy (GTDB): domain Bacteria; phylum Actinomycetota; class Actinomycetes; order Propionibacteriales; family Nocardioidaceae; genus Aeromicrobium. The sequence continues at coordinate 5,689 of JAAZCT010000233.1, read as the reverse complement.
GTCAGGACTGGAACAGCAATCGATCCAGCCAAGATAAGTGTGACAAGTTTGCGAGCAAATTGTTGCTGTGCGCCTAGAGCGAACGGGACTCGACCACCTACCCGGTCGCCGGTGAATGCGGCCGCGAACTCGACCACAATGCACACCATCAGCTGCGCCCACAACACCCAGACAAGGACGGCAAGCGCACCCATGATTGCGCCGTCAGTTAACGGCGCGTCGAGACTGATTCCTTCGGCCGGCCACGGGTTACCGATCGTGGTAACGAGTGCCATGGGTGGGCCAACGATGAGCATCACGAGGCCACCGAATGCTCCGATTGCTTGTAAAACCCTCATGGGCATCCTTCCAGTGGTGGCTGGCTGTGCGGTCTATCCATATCAAGATCAGGTACCAGGTCGTGAGATGACACAAATCACCAGTTAATTGGCGTCAATTGAACGAGCGGTCGCGGTTGAACTGACCGTAATGCTGGGCATTCCGAACGCGGCAAGGATCGCGGTTTGTTGCACGATGGTGACCTCGACTGTCACTTCACGGCCAGAGACCCGCACATCACCGGTGACTCCCGAGGTCGCGAGAGCTGCCTGAGCGCGTGTGCGTGCCACGGTCTCGTTGACCTCGTATGAGCCTGTTCGCACGGCGCCGTGGTCCAGTGAGTCGGCGGCAACGCGTGCAGCTGACTCGGCGTAACCCAGTGCGCGACGTTTCGCACTCAGGGCGTATCCCCCGTCAATGACCAGTCCCGCACAAACCAGCAGCACGGGGATTAAGAGGACCACGAACGTCATCGCGGCCGCGCCGCCTTCTTTCTTGTGCCTCATTCGGATCTCCACACTTCGATAGGAACCGTGGCCGTCGATGTGAACGTCTTGTTTCCTGTGAAGCCTGCCAGGTTCACATCGGTCAAGATCGCGGTGCAAGACACCGTAGAAGTCACCGATCCGCCGCTGGTGTAGTTCGACACATCCACGCGAATATCGAGACCATGGCACGCAATACCCGTCGCACCGATCGATGCCCTGCCCGCATCTTCACCAACCAGTCTCGCTAGATCTAGGTTGCGTTCGAGGGATGCGGCACGTGCGGCATCAAAAGCCGCAGCATCGACCGTTGATCTAGCTTCGGCCATGCGCCCTAATCCGACCACGAACAAGGCGAGCATGATCAACACAGGAAGCGCGAGAACGACTTCGAGGGTGGCCATACCTGCTTCTGACTGGCTTTTTTTCATGGTGTTACCCGCACAAATCGTTCAACGGGAGCGGTTGCTTTCTGGTTGAGTTTGAGCGAGACACCCGGGATCACTGAAACGACCGAACCAGTAATAGTGACGCTCGCTGTTGTGGCGGTTCGAGACGCTGTCACATTGTGGGCTTCAATAGTTCCGCCGCCGACTTGGGTGAGGAAGTTCGTTGCTCGATCATGGCCAGCGATAGCTGTGCCTTCATAGCTTCGAGCAATTGATACGCCCTCTTGTGCAGCCTGATCTGCGATTTGGCGTGCATGAAAGAACAAGGCTGCTTGGACACTGAGCGCCATGGTGACCAGCAAGACCGGTAGCGCGATGATGAGTTGTGTTACCGAGGCGGCACCGGCCTCATTGTGTCGAAGGCGACCTAGGCCAGTGGGATTGCGTCGGCTCTGCCTTTGAGTCGGTCTCCAAAGGTGGTGAAGATTGCAATCGCCACGACGGCGAGAATACCGGCGGCAATCAGCATCATGGTGATGTCGGAGATGCCGTGCTCCTTTTTCTTGTTCTCGGCTTGCATGACGGTTAACCATGCATACAGGTAGCGAGCTTCGATGGGGATGATCCACATAGTGGGTTCCTTTCCTTGTGTTGGTGAGAGGTCGCGTCATATCGTCATAACTCTTGTGAGAGCGGGATACAGCAGGAAGATTCCAAAACCGGCAGCCAACCACAACGTGGCCACCATGATGAGCATGTTTCGATCTCCGATGAGCTTTTCGTTGTCGGCTAGTTGCCTGCGTCGAGACGATGAGGCTCGTGCTTTCAATGAGTCGCGTACTTTCGCGCCATCTTCGGCGACCAGTTCAGTAGCGGCACCGAGTTCGACCAGTTCGCTGATCGCCAATCGTTCACCCAATTCGGTGAGTGCCGCCCACGGGGTTTGGCCAGAGAGTTGAGCACGTTCGATGGTCGACGATAGTTGCTCAAATGCCCAACCAGATCCCACGCTCGCGGCTAGCGGTAGTGCTTCTTGGATACCTCGGCCGCCAGCCAAACTCATGGTGACCAGATCCAGATAGGTCGAAAGTCCACGACGCATTTCGCGTCGACGGCCGACCGCCTCATTACGGATATCAAGATCGGGAAGAAATGAAGCCCCTACCCCAATCAAGACGATGCCACCCAGTGTGGGAACCAACGCAAAAGAAACTCCAGTAACTGACAGCACAACCGAGGCCACCAGAACGCTCAGCCCGCCGACGAGCCCATAGGTGAGCCGTGTCGCAAGATGTTGCTCTAACGGAATCTCACAGATCGCTAAACGCTCGCGCGTTTTGGTGAAAAGTACGCCGCGTGCCACCAGTGACGTCGTGAGCCAGCGACCGGCACGAGATCTCCAATCCATGTCCGTAGTCACGGCCTGCTGGCGGACTCGTTGACGTGTTTGTGCCTTGTCGAAGGCCCCGAGTTGATGGGCTAAGGCAGCGCGGGGTGGAACCAGTGCGTAAACCAACAAGCAGACAGCCAACCCAAAGGAGCCACCAAGGAGCAGGGAAATCGTCATCGGCGACCACCTCGGGAAAGAGCACGTTCAAGTTGGGTATCAGAAGCTAAGAAGCGTGCAGGAGGTTCGATCATCGCGGCGCGACGCACCAGCATGAGGCCGGTTGCCATGACTGCCATCACCAAAGCGAGGACCATTTGACCAAACACAGTCGCATACGGTGACATGAACTCGCGTGAGAAAACAGCGATAACGCCACCAAAAACGACCGTGAACGCGGCAATAATGATCGCTTCTTGGCGAAGCTTGCGCGAATCGACGTCAACCTTGCGGCGCATATCTACTTCTTCGCGTGCAGCTGCGGCTAACGAACCCAGGGTCGAGGCAAGTTCACGGCCGCGCAGGTTCGCATTCAGAATCAGTGCAGCTACGACCATGTCGGCGGCCGCATCATCAAACTCTGCCGCGAGTTCAGCCAACGCTGACCGTAATGGGATTTGCGCGCGCATCCGTCCATCGAGTCGTTGGAGCGGGGCACGCATCGTTTCAGGAGCAACACCTACTGAATGGCGGATAGCGTCTTCGAGGCCGATACTGCCGGCAATTGAATCGCGTAGGTTTTCTGTCCACGTTGCTAACGCTTCGAGTCGTTCAATTTGATGGGCCGTGAGTTTACCGGCACCAAACATGAGCGGCCAGAACCAAACCAGTGCGGTGGCCGCGATGACTGCCACGGGCCAGCGCGTCAGCACACCCACAGCCACGCCAGCCAGAACCGCCCATCGCAACCTGGGGTGCGTTACGGCACGAGCCATACCAGTAAATCGGTTCGCGCGGCTCGTGGGAGTTGGAGTCCACCCACGCAGAACGGCAATCAACAACACCAGTGCGGCACCGAACATCAGTCCTAGAAGTAGTCCAACTAGCGTCGTGGGGCTCATGAGTCCCACCTCGAAACCGGAGGTGTCCAGCCTGCGGCAGTTAACGCTTCAAGTCGTCCTGGCACAACACCAGTCCATGTGGCTGATTGTTTGTTTCGAGACTCAAAAATCATGCTGGAAAGCACTGTCCCGTCGAAGCCGTTGACCTCGAGAATGGAATCTAGGTAACGGTGACCCGTGTGTGGATCGCGTGCAATGTAGACCACATAGTCCAGTCCGCCAGCAATCAGCTGATAGGTCGCTTCGTGAGGCAGACGTTCGCTCGCCATGATCGCGTAGGTGGCGATACGGTCAAACACGCCACGAGCGGAACGTGCGTGGATCGTTGAGATAGAGCCGTCATTGCCTTGGCTCATGGCGTTGAGCATGTCGATCACTTCGTCGCCCAGCACTTCGCCCACGATGACGCGGTCAGGGTTTTGGCGCAAGGTGCGGCGCACGAGACGTGACATGCCGATCGCGCCCACGCCTTCTGAGTTCGGTAACCGGACTTCGAGCTCGACACAGTTGGGGTGGCGGTCATCATCGCGCAGAGCCAGTTCGAGGGAGTTCTCAATTGTGATGACGCGTTCAGTACTCGGGATCTCCCCTGCCATAGCGCGCAGGAGTGTTGTTTTGCCGGCTGCTGTTGCGCCAGCAATCATGACGTTGGCACGCGACGCAATAATTGCTGATAGGAATGCGGCATTTTCTGGGGTTAAGGTTCCCTTGCCGATCAGATCGCCTAACGTCACTTTGGTGTATCGGTGACGACGAATCGACACGCTGGGGCGAGTCGTGACACCCATGACCGCGCTCAAACGGGAACCATCGTGGAGTTTCAGATCGAGTTCAGGATTCGCGGTATCGAACGGGCGAGCGTTCAAACCTGTCGCGGCCGCGAGTGTCTGAACCAGTTCAATCAGTTCCTCATCAGTTGAAGCTACTGAAGCAACTCGTTCTTGATGGGGACTGTCCGCACGGGTGACCCACACTTCGTCGCACCCGTTGATGTCAATGTTTTCAATCGTCTGGTCGTTGAGAAGCCATTGAAGCCGTCCGGCACCAAACATGCGCGCATGCACCGCTTCGGCGATTTCTGCCTCAACATCAGGATCAAGGGGCGTCAAACCGCGACCCACTTGGTCTGCTGCCTGTTCGCGCAACACAGTAGCGATCAGCGTGTGTGCATACTGCTGTTCGTCGGCCTGGCTTAACGCCGGTTCACCGGCACGCGCCCGTTGTTGACGGTGCGTGTGCAGCAGGTCGCCGACCTGGCGGTGGATCGCACGGATCTGATCAGTAGTGACCGCTACATCCAAGGTCATCGCGCACCCGCCATGTCGGTGGCTGTCGAGGCCACAGTTTTGACCACCACTCCCCCGGCACGCACCAATAGCGAACGGTTCGCTCGGTTCGAGGACACCTCACCCGATTCGATAAACCCCAGACCGCGCGGGTCATAAGGCAGCGACAAGGTTGGATCTACCAAAACACCCCGGTCGGCAAGAAACGCAGCAATATCGCGGCGGTCATTTGCCGCATGAGTATCTGGGCCAATCACGAGAGGACGAATCACAGTCGGATTCACGCCTGCCAAAGCGGTAGACAACTCCGCCATCTGAGCGGCGACATGATGAACACCTTCGAGAGTTGCGGCCAACACGAGCAGCATCACGTCGCACCGGGCCGCCAAGGCAATCGTGTCGCTGTCACGATTCAACCGCCCAAAATCGATAATTACGTCCTGGTCAGAGGCTTCACATACGGCGGCAATATGTGCCCACAATGCAGCCAACGAGCGTGCTTGAGCCGGACCAGTTACACCCTTCACAACCCAACTGGTTGCCGAAAGAGCTTGAGCAAATGATGTGAGTGACGCTGCCGAGGGTGCCTCTTGGCGTGAAGCGACCGCCAACGGAACAATCCCCCGGCTCTCGTCCAACAGTTCACCGTCGCTGGTACGCACGCGGAACACGAGGTCTGAGCCTGCAAGATCAGCCTCGACCAGCACCACAGGGCGTGGCCACAGTCGCGTCATCGTCAATGCCGCCGACGTGACTCCAGGGG
>JAAZCT010000232.1 GCA_012513165.1 Actinomycetales bacterium | reverse complement strand
GCGGGTAACCCCATGTCGGCACGGTCAGCGTCAGTCACCCATTTTGAGAGCGCCGACTTCGACACCCCAAGGTCTTTGTCGATCTGTCTTTGACTGTTGCCTTGTCGCACCAGCGCGACCGCGTCGCGCTTGAATTCCTCGCTGTACTTCGCCATGGCTCATATCCTCCCAGCCCGTCCCTTCTAACAAGCATCCAGGAGTCAACCAAAGCTTCAGCAGACCCTACGGGACCGTGTAGTCGCTGGTGTCCATGCCGTGCGCTGCGGCGACCATCAACGCCACCGAATCCGCCTCCACCTCACCAATCCCGCGATGCCCCGTCGCATCCACGTTGTCCGGCCCGTGCAGCAGCACATGGGCGAGCTCGTGCACGAGAGTCTTCACCTGTGCCCCCTCGGGCATGTTCTCCCGAACCGCCACCGACCGCGCACCGAAGTCAGTGAGACCGTTTGCACCGTGGATCATGCCCTCATGCGGCACCCGCAACACGCTGAAACCCTCCGCCTCCACGAGACGTGCGATGCCCTCCCACAGCCCGTCGGGCGCTTCGCCTTCCAGCAGCCGCGGTGATGGCGGCGCGGGAATCGGGTCGCCGGCAGTTTGGGAGACATCCCAGACGTAGGCGGGGCGGACGCCGACCATGCGGGAGCGCACTGCCTCACCCGGTTTCGGTTTCTCGAACCGGCCGAGCCTGCGCCACGACTCCGCCACCTTCGGCGTGAACGACGCGAACCGGCCCGTCACAGGGGCGAGGATCATGTACCCCGACTGGCCCCTTGAGACTTGCCGGCCAAGTGCCTGCCACTGCTTGAAGCCCGCCACATATGACGGCACCGGTTCCGGCACCCGGCCCGACTCGAACGCCGCCTGATGCTGCACGAAGATCAGCAGCGTGTTGTTGAACGACCGGGCACGGAACCGAGCCGCGAATTCCAACGCTCGTTTCCAATCCTCGCCCGATACCAACGACTCCACCGCGCCAGTGAGCTGTTCGTGCAGGGCGTCGAGTTTCGCATCCCGCGCCGCCCGCGCCTCCTCGACCGTTGTCATTGCATCCTCCTCCCGCAGACACCCACACACGACGGGTGACCTCTGCGACCAGAAGGTGCGCGAAGGAGCTCAGGAAACGAAATCGAGACGGACGACGGACATTAAAGTGTGCGACCGCCAGGTGCATCACTGAACCCGACGTGGTCAGACTTGGTCTATCGCATAAGCGGTGATCCCACTGAGCCACTCTGTAAGTACGATCGTTTCGCCGTGCGGGATTGCGTGTTCACTCCGGGTACGGTTGCGAGTTTCGGCTCTGCTCGAATCGTCGGTACTCACTTGGTGAACGCCCAACATACCGACGAAACTGACGGGCAGCGAAGTCAGGATCACGCCACCCCACCGTGAAAGAAATCTCTGCGATCGGCATAGCCGTGTCTCTCAGCAGCTGCGCCATTCTGAGCGTTCGGAGTGTCGTCAAGTATGCAAGCGGTGGTTTCCCAAAGGCTTCTGAAAACACCCGTCGCAGCTGTGATTCTGAGAGGTACACCGCCTCAGCAAGTTCAGAGGCTAACCAGCGGCGCGAGAGATCAGAGGCGAGTAGGCCCGAAACATGTAGGGCTTCGCGACGCGCAGGCCGGACGGCGCCGACAGGTTCAGTCTCCATGTTGTGGAAAGTAAAGACGACGTCGAGGATTGCGGAAAGCAACGATTGCGCCCGGTGAAAGCGGTCTGACGACAACCCGTCGAGACTCAACGCAACAAGGTTGTCCAGCCAAGGCGCGAGCATTTCCGTTCGATGTTCGCCAATCCGAAGAAGTTGAGCAGGCTTGACATACTCCAGTTCGTAAAAGGTTCTTGCCTCCAGCCGGTCGGTGAACTTGGCGGCATGTTGCCAGAACACTTGGTCGATAACGTAGTCGAGATCAAGGCAGATCGTTGTCACGGTCACGAAGCCTTCCGGTTCATAGCCGAACATGGCATTTGACCCCAATGTGATGACGTCTCCAACGTTCGCCTGTTGCACACCCAGCTCGTTGTGCAACAGAACCGATCCGGCACGCACGAAGATCAGCCTCGCGCAGTCTTCTGCGGAGATCGGGCCAGCGGTACGAAAAGTTCGGCTTCGAGCCACTAAAGGCTCGAAG
>JAAZCT010000030.1 GCA_012513165.1 Actinomycetales bacterium | reverse complement strand
ATCGGATTCGGCCTGAGCCTGTTCGCGCATCTCCACAACGATTGCTGCGCCCTGTTCGCGGGCTTCTTCACGAATAGCGGCTGCTTCGTGGCGGGCTTCTGCCAACTGAGCCTTGTACTGCTCGAGAGCAGCTTGGGCTTCCTTTTGTGCGGCTTCTGCGTCTTCCATTCCACCTTCGATTGCGGCAACGCGTGCAGCGTAGGCCTCTTCGAACTTAGGAACAACGAACTTCGTGACGAGTGCCACGAGGATCAGGAAGAAGGTGCCACCAAGAATCAACTCGGGTAGATGCACCGCGAGTGGACTTGGAGCACCCGCTGCCGCGGGTAGGACTTGGAACATTGAGTCTCCTCAGTAAGGTTTCGGTTTCCGTTACTCAGAGAACGAAAGCGAGACCAATGCCGATAATGGCAAGTGCTTCAGCAAGTGCGAAGCCAAGAATCGCGATGGGTTGCAGTTTGCCCTGTGCTTCAGGCTGACGAGCAACACCGTTGATGTATGCAGCGAAGATAAGACCCACAGCAATTGCAGGACCAATCGTGGCGATGCCGTAACCGAGCATGTTCAGCGAACCGATCATGGGTTTCCCTTTCTTAGTGACGCGTGGTGCGTCGTTGTTAGGCCTTGTGGCCCCGATCATTGATATTTAGTTTTTCCCGCGTCGGCTCAGTGCCGAAACGAAATCTTTAGTGGCTTTCGGCAACTGCCTCACCGATGTACATCGATGCGAGCAGCGTGAATACGTAAGCCTGGAGGAACATGACCAAGAGTTCGAGAACGCTGATCATGAAGAAGAGCAAGAATGAGGCGAAACCGGCAGCCACGTTGAGCGGGCTGGTGGCTTCGAACATGAGGTAGGTGCCGCCCAAAGCGAACAGCATCAAAAGCAAGTGACCAGCGAACATGTTTGCGAAGAGACGCAAGCAGAGCGTTACTGGGCGAACGATGATGGCCGAGAGGAACTCCAGCGGAACGATCAAGAACAGCACCGGGCCGGTAACGCCAGCAGGAACACACTGGTACTTGAAGTATCCGAAAACTCCGTGCACTTTCATGCCAGCGCCGATGTAAACCAACCAAGCGACCACTGCGAGCGCCACCGCGAAGCTGAACTGCGAGAAAGTGGGGAACTGAATAAACGGAATCAAACCGATGTAGTTGTTCACCAAGATAATCGTGAAGAAGGAGAACAACAGTGGCACGAACGCCAAGAACTTTTCCGAGCCGATGCTATTGCGAGCAATCGAGTTACGGACGATGTCGTAGACGAGTTCACCTGCGAATTGGAGACGCCCGGGAACGACTGCGGACTTGCGTGCAGCGGCCCAGAAGAACAGCGCGATGGCGAAAGCACTCAGTGCAAACATCAACATCGGCTTAGTGACGTCGATAACCGACGTTTCTAAGAATGGGGGCAGATTGAAGTCTGCTGGGCCGGGTGCGTGGAAACCTTCGGAATCACTCGAAGCGGAAAGTACGACTTTGCTCGATTCGATGCTTGTCACAGTGGACAACCGTTCACCCTTCTGTGCGTCGGAGTCCGTGGACTTCGGCGTCGGTCAGCTTCGTTTTTTGCAGTAAACCTGCAACCGGCCGCTCTGGGAATGTTCCCGCACGAGCGTCCGAAATGAAGGTGATCAGGACCTTGCTAAAAACTTCACAAAGTTGATCGCGCTTTGCCGCAGCAGAGCGTTTTCATTGCGATGCCATCGTATCAGTGGCTTATTCGTCGCTTTGAGGCAGGTCATATGTCGGGGTCCGGTCGCGCGCATGATCGATGGTTTGGGCCACGATCCACACCAACGAACCACCGATCAACGCGGCCGCGAGGCACGAAAAGTCCACGACTTCGGCGGTGGAATCGCTCTTGCGCATCACGATCAAGACTGCTGCCAACACCGCTGCTTTCGTGAAGAAGAACAGCAGCGCCAGCGCCTGAGACATCGCCGGGCTCATCGCCACGATCGGACCCAGGATGAATTTGGTGGATCCGAAGAACAGCACCACCATCAGGATGCCAAATAAAGAGCCCCATAACCCGGGTTCCCCACGAAGAATCCAGGACGCCACGACCACGGCTACCGCAAAGGCAGTTTGCATCATGAGTGTGAACGAGATCTTCATGAGGACCACACTCGCTCTTCGAGGACTGGAAGCAGGAATACCGCTGCCGCGAACAGAGCAGTCAAGACCGCAATAACCACAAAGAGCTGCCAGCCAGCGAACAAGCTGATTGCCACGACGCCGAATGCGATCAACGCTGCGCCGGCATACATCAACAGGACTGCCCGACGATGCGAGTGGCCGATCTCCAGCAATCGGTGGTGCAGATGCATTTTGTCTGGACTAAACGGCGATCGTCCCGCACGTGTGCGGCGCAGCACGGCCAAGGTCATGTCTAAGAACGGCACCATCAGCACGGCGAACGGCAAGATCAGTGGCAGCATCGCCGGCAGCAAACTCGAAGACGCCCCGCCGACCCCTTCGGTAATGTTCGTGGCCGGGAACTGGCCAGTCAAACTGACCGTTGAACAGGCGAGTACGAAGCCCAAGAGCATCGAGCCGGAGTCGCCGATAAACATCCGCGCGGGAAAGAAATTGTGGGGCAGGATGCCCAAACAAGCACCCGCCAATGACGCCGTCAAGATGGCTGCGGCGACTGCCCGCGTTTGGCCGTTTTCCACCGCCAGCACGAAGGCGTAGAGGAAGAAGGCGGTCGCGCCGATGGCGACGATCCCCGAGGCCAACCCGTCCAGTCCGTCAACGAAGTTGACCGCGTTGGCGGTGGCCACGATCAGGAACACCGTCAGGATCATGCCTTGGGCCTGATCGAGTGCGAAGTAGTTTCCGGGCAGCGGCAAATACACAAAGTGCAAGCCCATCGCCACGGCGATAACGCCAGCCAACACTTGTCCAGCGAACTTGCTCAAAGCGTCGAGTTCATACAGATCGTCGACCACGCCGACGATGCAAATCACTGTCCCGCCCACCAGAACTGCGCGCACATCAGAAAACAGCGCCTCATTAGCCCCAGACAAGAACGGCAAGGTGGTGGCTGCGATATAGGCCGCGAACAGACCGCCCAGCATGGCTGGCCCGCCGAAGTAGGGGGTGGGAATCGCGTGGACATCTCGATCGCGAACCGGCGCGACCGCACCGAATCGCTGTGCTGCCATCCGCGCAATGGACGACAACAGATAGGTGACGCCCAAGGCGACACCAAAGATGACCAAATATTCGCGCATCAGCCAGCGCTCATCTCGATCGTGTTGTTGAACCGGTGAAGTTCTTCAAGAGACACTCCCCCGAGCCGCACCACGCGAGGCACGATGCTGGTCATGTCGAGGATGGTGGAAGCCACTCCCGCTCCGGCCGGGCCGCCGTCGAGGTAGACCGACACGCTCTCGCCGAGCATCGTCTCAGCTTCGTCGATCGTCGTGGCAGCCGACTGGCCGGTCAGGTTCGCGCTGGATACCGCGAGCGGACCGGTCGCCTTCAGCAACTCGAGCACCTGCGCGTGAGCGGGCACTCGAACCGCAATCGTGCCCCGCGTGTCGCCCAGATCCCACGTCAGCGACTGCTGTGCCCGGCAAATCACGGTGAGGGCTCCGGGCCACAGCTCGTCGAACATGGTGCGTGCCCAGTTGGGGATGTCGACCACGAGAGCATCGAGGACGCTCGTGTCGTAGATCAAAACGGGTGGTGGCATCGCGCGGGTGCGGCCTTTGGCTGCAAGCAACCGCTCTACTGCTTGGGGACTGAACGCGTCAGCCGCGATTCCGTAAACGGTGTCGGTGGGCAGCACCACGAGTTCGCCCGATTGGAGCGCCGAGACCGCGGCGTCTTTGGCGGTGTCGAACTCTGCGATCAGATCGTGTCTCACACTGTGCATCTTAGAAGGCTCCATCGTGAACGTGACCGATGTTGGGGCAGAAAACTGGTTTGCGCGCGGGAACGGTCATGGTTTGACGGCCGTCACGAAGCGCGGTTTGCCGGCGAGATCGAGGTGATCGCGCACCTGCGCATAACGACTCGTGAACACGGCTGGCGCGCTTTCCCCTTGCACGTCAGCGTGTTCCGCGCCCACCACTCCCCCTGACTTCAGCAACCGCCAGGCGACCTGTTCGAGCACGCGCATCGCGTCGAGGCCGTCTTCGCCGGACCACAGCGCGAGGGCCGGATCGTGATCGCGCACTTCGGCAGACACAGATTCCCACGCGTCGAGCGGAATGTACGGCGGATTCGCCACCACCACATCGACCGTGCCGTCAAGTTCAGCAAAGGCCTCGGCCATGTCGCCGAGACGAAGGTCGACGCCGGTTCCCGAGAGGTTCGTCTGCGCCCAACCGTAGGCTTTTTCGTCGAGTTCCACGGCATGCACAAGCGCGTGCGGCGCTTCGGACACGATCGACAGGCTGATCGCTCCCGAGCCGGCACACAACTCGACCACGACGGGATTGTTGAGCCCTGAGAGGTGTTCGATCGCCCAGCCGGCGAGCAGTTCAGTTTCGGGGCGCGGCACGAACACGCCCGGTCCGACCTCCACGTCCACGTAACGAAAGCCAGCCGAGCCGGTCAGGTGTTGCAAGGGCACTCGTCGAGCGCGTGCGGCGATCATCTCGTCGAAGCTGGATCGTTGGCGGTCGTCGACACGAGCGGTCATGAGCAACAGCGCCCGCGGCACGCCGGTCACGTGTGTGAGCAGCAGTTCGGCGTCGTTGCGCGGCGAGGCGACCCCGGCAGCTTCGAGGGTTTCTGTGGCAGCTTCGAGCAGTCGGCGCACGCTCATGAGCCGGCCTCGACTGCAGCGAGACGGTCTGCGATATCGCTTTGGACCAGAGACTCGATCACATCGGTGAGTGCGCCATCCATCACTTGATCGAGGTTATAGGCCTTGAACCCAGTGCGGTGATCCGAGATTCGGTTCTCCGGGAAGTTGTAGGTGCGCACACGTTCGGACCGGTCGACCGTACGGATTTGCGCCCGGCGCGCATCGGCGGCGTTCGCATCTGCTTCGGCGCGAGCACGATCGAGTAGGCGCGAGCGCAAAATACGCATGGCTTGTTCTTTGTTCTGCAGCTGGCTCTTTTCGTTCTGGCAGCTGACCACGATACCCGTGGGTTCGTGAGTGATGCGCACGGCCGAGTCGGTGGTGTTGACACTCTGTCCGCCGGGACCGCTCGAACGAAACACGTCGATGCGCAGGTCGTTGTCGTTGATTTGCACGTCGATGTCTTCGGCTTCAGCGAGCACGAGGACACCTGCGGCCGACGTGTGGATGCGCCCTTGGGATTCGGTGACGGGCACGCGCTGAACGCGGTGCACGCCCCCCTCGAACTTGAGTCTCGCGAACGGAGCCTCACCAGGCTCGGGGGTGCCTTTGGCCTTGACTGCGACTGTGACCGACTTGAATCCGCCCAGTGCGGTTTCGGTCGAGTCCAGGATCTCGGTCTTCCAGTTTTGGTTTTCGGCGAACCGCGAATACATCCGGTACAGGTCGGCAGCGAACAGCGCGGATTCGTCTCCGCCTTCGCCGCCTTTGATTTCCATGATGACGTCTTTGCTGTCTGCCGGATCGCGCGGAACCAGAAGTTGGCGCAGCTTTTCGCCCAGTTCGGCGATCGAGGTTTCGAGTTCGGCGGCCTCGTCGGTCATGTCCAGTTCGATGGCCGCTTCACGATCGTCGGTGGCTTGTTGCCAGTCGCGGTAGGTGCGCACGATCGCACTGAGTTCGGCGTGGCGTTGGCCGAGCGTGCGGGCCAACCGCTGATCGGAGTGCACTGCCGGATCGCCGAGTCGCTGTTCGAGTTCGGCATGTTCGGCGATGAGTGTGTCTACTGCTTCAAACACGGATGTCTCCTCGATCAGGGCTGGGTTGCTTAACAAACGACAACGCCGGCCCCTTCCCGAAGGAAGAGGGCCGGCGTGAAGACTGAACTACTTGTTGCCGTAACGCTTTTCGAAGCGGGCAACGCGTCCACCGGTATCAAGGATCTTCTGCTTACCGGTGTAGAAGGGGTGGCACTTCGAGCACACGTCGGCGCGGATGACTCCGTCTTCCTGGGTGCTGCGAGTGGTGAATGAGGCACCGCACGTGCAGGTTGCGGTGGTTTCGACGTATGTCGGGTGAATTCCGGCTTTCATTATTTCCTCTCTGAAGTTCTGGGTCAGGATGCGGCGCATTCTGTGAACCAGAACCAATCAATCATTGTGCCACCGATAGCCTCATCGGCGCCAATGCGGGTCTACTTAAAGTAACGCTTCGATATCTGGGGTTATTTCCAACGGATCTGTTTTCGGCGAGAACCGAGCGACGGGCTTGCCGTCTTTGCCGATCAGGAACTTGGTGAAGTTCCATTTGATCGTGCCGCCCATGAGGCCTTTTTGCTCTGTTTTGAGCCAGTCCCACAGCGGGGCGGTATCTTTACCGTTCACTTTGATCTTCGAGAACATCGGGAAGGTGACCCCGAAGCTCGATTCGCAGAACTGAGCGATCTCGGCTTCCTCGCCCGGTTCTTGGCCTGCGAACTGATCGCACGGGAAACCGAGAATCACCAGACCGCGGTCGCTGTACGTGGTGTACAACTCTTGCAAGCCTGCGTACTGCGGGGTTAGTCCGCATTGGGATGCGGTGTTGACCACCATGACGACTTTACCCTCGAAGTCGCCGAGGTTGACCTCGGCGCCTTCGATGTTCTTCGCCGTGAAGTCGGCGAGGGACTTTACGTCACTCATCTCCGCCAGATCCCGGCATCGTCTTGTTGATTTGCATCAAGAATTCGATGTTGCTGGAGGTCTTCTTCAGCTTATCGAGGATGAGTTCGAGACCCTGCTGGCCCTCGAGGCCCGAAAGCACGCGACGCAGCTTCCAGACCACAGCGAGTTCGTCCTTGGCGAGCAGGAGCTCTTCGCGACGAGTGCTGGAGGCGTCGACGTCGATCGCCGGGAAGATGCGCTTGTCTGCGAACTCGCGACGCAAGCGCAGTTCCCAGTTGCCGGTTCCCTTGAACTCTTCGAAGATCACTTCGTCCATGCGCGAACCGGTTTCAATCAGCGCGGTGGCGAGGATCGTGAGCGAGCCGCCGTTCTCGATGTTGCGGGCTGCGCCGAAGAACTTCTTCGGTGGGTACAGCGCCGAGGAGTCGACACCACCGGACATGATGCGTCCGGACGCGGGGGCTGCGAGGTTGTAAGCGCGACCGAGGCGGGTGATGCCGTCCAGCAGGATGACAACGTCCATGCCCAATTCGACAAGGCGCTTCGCACGTTCGATGGCCAGTTCGGCGACCGTGGTGTGGTCTCCGGCGGGACGATCGAAGGTGGAGGCAATGACTTCGCCGTTGACGGTGCGCTGGAAGTCGGTGACTTCTTCAGGACGTTCGTCGACGAGGACAATCATCAGGTGGCACTCAGGGTTGTTTTCCGTGATCGCGTTAGCAACCTGCTGCATGATCATCGTCTTGCCGGCCTTAGGCGGCGACACGATCAGACCACGCTGGCCCTTACCGATCGGCGACACGAGGTCGATAACGCGACCCGTGAGTCCGCCGGCTTGACCTTCGAGGCGCAGACGCTCCGATGGGTAAAGCGGAGTGAGTTTCGCGAACTCGACGCGGCCCTTGGCTTCTTCAGGAGCCGATCCGTTCACCGAGTCGATCTTGACCATCGGGTTGAACTTCTCTTTGCGTTCGCCTTCGCGCGGCTGGCGCACTTGACCGACGATCGCGTCGCCGCGGCGCAGGCCGAGTCGGCGGACCATCGAGAGCGACACGTAGACGTCGTTTTCGCTGGGCAGGTAACCCGTGGTGCGAACGAACGCGTAGTTGTCTAGTACGTCCAAGATTCCGGCTGCGGGGACGAGGACATCATCTTCGGAAAGAACTGGCT
>JAAZCT010000231.1 GCA_012513165.1 Actinomycetales bacterium | reverse complement strand
TTCTTAGGCATAACGCCATCCTTTACTCAAAAGGAAGCGGCATCAAACCCGGGACGGTTCAGAACTACGAACAGACGCCACCATAAAAACTCCCGAGAATCAGGGGCCCACACACCATGAGACCCGCACCTAGTTCGCACATCCTACATACACCCGAGCCAACCCACAACCGAAAGAAGGAGCGGCCCGCACCACGACCGCTCTCAGCGAACACTTGCGCCCTGCGCTGCGCGTACTCATCTGCTGAAACGACAGCAGGTCCCCGCCGAAAACTCATCGGGGACCTACCTCAGCCCATGAGGCCCTACGTTTTCAAGCCAGATCAGGCCTGGAGTACAGCCTCAGCGTTGATCGTGATGGTGATCTTGTCGCCGATCATGCCCTTGTCGCCTTCGAGCGGGATGTTGAAGTCGATGCCCCAGTCTTTGCGGCTGATGACGGCGCTGGCTTCAACGCCGACGCGCGTGCCGCCCCAAGGATCTTGGCCTTCGCCGAGGAACTCGACGGCGAGATCAATCGACTTGGTGATGTCTTTGATCTTCAGGTCACCGGTCACGACGAAATCGGTGTCAGACTTCTGTACGACGCCCGTGGTGGCGAAGGTCATCGTTGGGTTGGTTTCGACGTTGAAGAAGTCTCCCGAACGCAAGTGGTTGTCGCGATCCGCCGTACCTGTGTTGATCGAAGATAGGTCAACCGAAACACTCACGGTCGAGGCTGTGATGTCTTCGGCGGTCACGAGAGCGCCCTCGAAAGTTTCGAACTTTCCGCGCACCTTGCTCATGATGTGGCGGACTGCGAATCCGATTTCTGTGTGCGTTGGATCCAGAACCCAGGTTCCTGCGGTGATGTTGCTCATGCGTACTCCTAGATAAATCGTTACTTGGTAAGTCTGTGCCCCGATCATACCATGTAGTTGAACTTTCAATCAACTAATTGTCGTTGTAAACTACCTCACATGGTTCATGCAGAAGGCAACAGCGCGCGCGAAACGCCGTGGCTTACTAAGGAACAGCAAGTGATCTGGCGTTCATTCCTTGGCGGCACCACTGTGCTGATGGATCAACTCGATCGCGACCTGCGCAACGCTCACGGACTCTCCCTGCCCGAGTACGAAATTCTGGTGCGTCTCTCCGAGGCGCCCGATCGCTCCATTCGCATGGCAGATCTGGCCGAAGCCATCGGTCATTCACGCAGCCGCACGACGCACACAATCCGCCGCCTTGAAAAGGAAGGCATCGTGGCGCGCTTCCAATGCGATAGCGACGGGCGCGGAGTGACAGCCATTCTCACCGACGCCGGATACGCCCTGCTCGAACACGCTGCCCACACGCATGTCACCGGAGTGCACGACTACCTGGTTGCAGCTGCTAGCAGCAAAGATTTCGAGGCGCTGGGGCGAATCATGGATCAACTGCGCGAGAACCTCGACGGCAAGTCTTACTAAACTCCCCCGCGGTCCCGGCGCTCCAAACAGGGCCTCCCGTAGTTTTCGCACCCCAAAAATATAACATTTATGCAATAGACAACATTGCATAAATGTTATAGCGTGTTGCCATGAACAGTCCCCGAGAGCAGGAGATCTATTCCGCGATCGCGCAGCAGGTGGTTAATCGCCGCACAGAACTCGGCCTGTCCCAAAAGGAACTGGCCGAACTGTGTGGAACCACTCAACCCGCCATCGCGCGATTTGAATCAGCCAAGCGGCCGCCCCGAGTGGACACGCTGTTAGCTATGGCCGAAGCCCTCGATTCGAACCTCGAGATCGCATTCCGGCCCCGCACCCGCATCAACCCGACCACCCGCTGAGCACCCCACCACAATGAAGGAGTTCCTATGTCTATCCGCGTAGAAACTGAAGACATCACCTCAACCAAAGGCGAGAAGTTCCTCGCCGTCGTGCTCGCCGCTTTCGTCCTGATCGGCAGCGGCTGGCTGTACTGGAAGGCCTACGACTGGGTTGGACCTGACAAGGCCTACTCATACTCAGCCGCCGAGAACAAGATCATTGATCAGGCGGCCAACGCTGATCAGGAATACTACTTAACCCTCGAAACCCACGATAAAAACACCGAAGATCTGAACCAAGCCCGCGCCGACCTTAACCTGGCGGTCGACCGTGGCGAAAGCACGGCAGTCCTCGAACGGCAGTACCGCGAAGCACAAACGGCGGTCAAACTGAGTCGTGAGCAACTTACCAAGGCTGAGGAGGTCAGGGATCGAACCGCCGCGGCCGCAGGCAAGGTCGAAGCCCTGCATCAAAAGATTGAGAAGGAGAATGCGAATTCGTGGCGCCACTGGCTCGTGGCCGGATTACGCCTCGTGTTCATCGGCGGCATGCTGCTCGGATCGCTCTTGTGGACGCAGCGCCTGCGAGCTCGGGAGTCGCGATACGTTCCGATCGGTTTCGCGCTGACAGCCAGCGCCACGATCCTCGCGTTCGTGTTCCTCGTCGACTACATCACTGACTACATCGACATCCTGGAACTCGGGCCGATCGTCCTGTCGCTGATGGGCATCGCAGCAACAATCGGGGCGTTCGCGTTACTGCAGAAGTACCTCGCCAAGCGCACCACTCGCACCCGAGTGCGCAAAGGCGAATGCCCCTTCTGTGCTTTCCCGGTTCGACCCGATCAAGCACACTGCGAAGGTTGCGGCCGCGCGGCCGTCGCCGAATGCGCCACCTGCAACCACGCTCGCCGAGTGGGAACTCCCCACTGTGCCAGCTGCGGGGCCGAATAGCGGGAAACCCCGCGCGGAAGATCAGTCGCGAGTTAGACGGCGGTGCGTCACCCGGTGGGGGCGCGCCGCCTCTGGTCCGAGGCGTTCGATCTTGTTGGCTTCGTACGACGCGAAGTTGCCTTCGAACCAGAACCAGTTGCCCGGCTTGTCCTCCGTGCCTTCCCACGCCAAAATGTGGGTGGCGATGCGATCCAGGAACCAGCGATCGTGCGAGGTCACCACGGCACAACCGGGGAAATCCAACAGCGCGTCTTCCAAAGATGACAAGGTTTCCACGTCGAGGTCGTTGGTCGGCTCATCGAGCAACAACATGTTGCCGCCCTGCTTGAGCGTCAACGCGAGGTTCAAACGGTTTCGCTCACCACCGGACAACACTCCGGCCTTCTTCTGCTGATCCGGGCCCTTGAAACCGAACGACGCCACATAAGCCCGGCTGTTCATTTCGAAGTTGGCCACCTTGATGAAGTCAAGGCCATCGGACACGACTTCCCACACGTTCTTGTTGGGATCGATGTTGGCGCGGCTCTGATCGGCGTAACTGATCTTGACGGTCTGGCCCACGTCCAGCGCGCCCGAGTCAGGAACCTCGTTGCCGGTGATCATCCGGAACAGCGTGGTTTTACCGACACCGTTCGGACCGATGACGCCCACGATTCCGGCGCGCGGAAGCGAGAATGAGATGTCGTCCCACAGCACGCGGTCCTCGAAGCCCTTGGTGAGGTTCTTCGCGTTCAGCACCACGTCGCCCAAACGCGGGCCAGCCGGGATGTTGATGTCTGATGTATCGATCTTGCGTGCCTTTTCGGCCTCCGCAGCGAGTTCTTCGTAGCGAGCCAAACGTGCTTTGCTCTTAGCCTGGCGGCCCTTCGCGTTAGAGCGAACCCATTCGAGTTCCTTCTCCAACATCTTGGCGCGCTTGGCGTCCTTCTGGCCTTCGACCTTCAAGCGTTCACGCTTCGTTTCGAGGTAGGTCGAGTAGTTGCCTTCGTAACCGTGGATCTGGCCGCGGTCGACTTCTGCGATCCACTCGGCCACGTTGTCGAGGAAGTAACGGTCGTGAGTCACGGCCAAAACGGCACCCGGGTACGTCTTCAAGTGGCCTTCGAGCCACTGCACGCTCTCAGCGTCCAAGTGGTTGGTGGGCTCATCGAGCAGTAGCAAGTCTGGCTGCTGCAGCAACAGTTTGCACAAGGCAACACGGCGGCGCTCACCACCGGAAAGGTTGTCAACCAAAACTTCAGGGGGCGGACAACGCAGTGCGTCCATCGCTTGATCCAGTTTGGAATCGATGTCCCACGCGCCAACAGAATCCAAATAGTTCTGCAGCTCGCCAGTCTCTGCGCCGAGCGCATCGTAATCGGCGTCTGGCTCGGCCATCTCGGCATAGGCCTCTTCGAGGCGCTTCATCTTCGTCTTGATCTCGACGACCGCTTCTTCGACATTCTCCAGAACTGTCTTACCCTCAGTGAGCGGTGGCTCCTGCTGGAGCATGCCCACCGTTGCTTCCGAATCGCGCAGGATGTCGCCGTTGTTCGGGTGATCCAGACCAGCCATCAGTTTGAGCAACGACGACTTACCCATACCGTTGGGTCCGACCACACCAATTTTGACGCCGTGCAGGAACGAGAGAGAGACATTGTCCAAAACGACTTTGTCGCCGTGTGCTTTTCGGACATTTCGCAGAGTGAGAACGTAATCAGCCATGATGGCCCAACCATATCGGCCCGGACCTCAGTTCACCCAATCAGTAGGCCGCTGTGCGCACTCCGTCTCGATAGCGGCCATAGCGGTCCAACTCGCCCTGCAGCCGTTCCAGCACCACCGTGTCCGTGGTTTTCTTAACGGCCTCACGCAGTCGCTTCTCAAACTTGACCGCCGTTCGATGGGCAGACAGTGCGCCAAAGAACCGCGCACTCACCGTCAGGCCAAGCGCCAACATCAAGCCACCGGCGATCAGCCACACGTCAAGCCGGATTCCCTGCGGTGCCGGCAAAAGACTCTCGCGTCCGGGAAGAATATCCGGCGCGAAACTGAGACCGAAAAGAACCATTCCCACCGCAGTCGCCAACAACGCGAACCACTGCAAGAACGAGAACAAGCCCCACCACCAGCGACGCCGGCTCACATCGGGGTCGACGTCTGCGATCGCCTTATCCAAATCGTCGATCACGTCGCGGGCCCCCGTCCCGGTGACCTGATCCAAAATCGCCGAACGCCAAGGTCGCGCCAATCCCACTACGGAGGCTTCAGCTACTTCACGCAAGGCAAGTTCGGCACGCGAACGCTGCACCGACGGAGTCATGGGCATATCGGGCGCCAAAACATCGCGAACCGAACGACCCAAACCGATCGCCTTGAGCGGATCGCGACGTAACCGGCCGATCCAACCAAGAACCGGCCAGTCTGTCGCGACAGCCGCACGCCGCAGCATCGAGTCCTCGACCGCATCTGCCATCTGATCGACGCCGATACACACTTCGAAAATCTCAATCAGCTTCTCGCGGTGGCCGGGTTGCACGCCCGGTGCCGCTTGCTCGCCACCAGCTTCCACCAAGGTGCTGGCCGCGGCACGGACGTCGCCGACCAGCCGCGCGGATGCCGTCTCTTTCGATGAGATCCGCTTCCGAATCTCTCGGCGAAGCTCGACCAAGCCTTGTCCCGTGACCGTTGAGGTCGCCAGAATCGGTACCTCATGTAGGCCTTCGCGATCCAAAACTTGGCGCAAGTCCGTCAACGCGATCTCTTGGTCTTCTGTCGACAAACGATCGATTTGGTTTAACACCACCACGGTAGTTTCATGGTGAGTTGAAAGTGGTTCGAGGTATTGCTCATGGATCGCAGCATCCGCATATTTTTGCGGATCCAGCACCCAGATGAACAAGTCCGTGTGTGCGACCAAGCGATCCACTACGAGTTTGTTATCGACGGCGACCGAGTCATGGTCGGGCAAATCCACGAGGACGAGCCCTTCGAAATCCACGTGCCGATCCGTCAGGTCAAGATGACTCCGACGAGAAATCTGATTCCTCCGTAAGACACCGATCCAGTCGAGAAGTTCAGTGGCTCCACCAGGCCCCCACGCACAAGCCAGCGCCTCCGAGGTGGTCGGACGAAGGAACCCGACGTCGGCCAACTCAAGGCCAGTGATCGCGTTGAACAGCGAAGACTTGCCAGAGCCGGTCGAACCACCCAAAACCACGACCGTATGGTCTGGCGCTAAGCGCAGGCGGGCATTCGCGTGCTCGAACACATGGCTGGACCTTTTTAGAACTTCCGGTTCGAGCCGGTCTCGGGCCGCAGTCATCGCCTGCTCTAACGCGCCCAAGCGGTGATCAAGATCTGTCATGCCAAACTCTCCGTCGTGGACGGGCTTTCGTCTAGTTCTTCGATCGCGCGTTCAATTTCCCATGCAGAGAGGCGCAAAAGTTGCGGGTCCGGGAGTAGATCCATAAACCGCAACGCTTCGGACTCGAACAAATCTGAAACGCGGCGTCTAAGATCGTCGCTGGCCGCCTTCGCCAGCTCGCGCATAGCTTGATCTCCGAAGACCGCTTCCAACAACTTTTGACCAGCGACGGCGGTTCCGCCGGCAATCCCGATCTCTGCCCCAGTCAAACCAGCAGTTCCCGCGAAAACGACCACCATCAACGCAACGCCTGTCGCGTTGACCCCATAGGACAGCACCTTGGCTTTCGCCTTCTTGCCGGCGCCTTTTTCGCTGACCAACTCGAAAACGGCTTCGCGCCATTCACGAGCGATACGCTCGGCCCGGATGCGCACATCTCGCGAGGCGCGATCTAATTCAGGATGTGCCTCAAGCAACGTCCGGCCAGCAGGTTCGCCTGCCCAAGCCCGCGCGGCGGCTTCGGCGGCTCGTTCAGCTTGATCGAGGATCAAGAGGTGCAAACCGCTCGTGGCCGCTGATTCGACGTCTTGGGCTTCCACCGCGCTCTTGCGTTTCACGAAAAGACGATCGCGCAGGTTCCCGACCTTGCTCTCGAGACTGCGGAAAAGTTCTCCGGAACCCACGAACTCTTGCCACCGAGCAAGCACTTCACCTCGCAGCATCGTGCCATCGGTGGCTTGCGCCAACACTGCGTCCAGGCTCTCGGCGTAAACGTGACGAACATCGTCAAAGAGATGATCAGCCGCCACAATCTGCCGGTCCAAGTCGCCCGCAAGACGGCGGGACGCATCGATGTCGTGGTTGATGGCACCTTGCAGCGTAGACAGAACGATTTCTCGGCGGGTTTGAACGTCCGCCGCCATCTGCCGCAACCACATCACAATTTGTGCAACGTCTGCGGCGGGCAGCACGCCTTGGCTATTGGGTTCTGATTCGGGCACCGAAAACAGTGCCACGTCTGACAGTCCGTGCTCCGTCAACATTTGCGCGAGGTGGCGGCGCACCTGACGCATCGCTTCGGGTGACGTCCGATCTAACACCACCGCGATGGACGCGCTGCGTTGTGCGGCCTGACGCAGATGCTCCCACGGGACGTTATCGGCATACCGGGCAGCCGACGTGACAAACAACCACAAGTCAGCCGCAGCCAAAAGCTGTTCCGCCATCTCACGGTTAGATTCGTCGATGGAGTCGAAGTCGGGTGCGTCGAGAATTGCTAGGCCGGGCCAAACGCGCGAACTCGCCACTTGACGCACCGTGTTGGCGCGGCGGCGGTTTGATCCGGTGCGCACGAAGTCTGGCAGCAACGATCCACGTGTGAACCACTCGGTGTCGTCTGGGTGGTGCACCAAAACCGGGGTGCGAGTGGTCGGACGCAATACGCCGGTTTCCGTGACGCGTTTCCCCACAATCGAGTTGACCAGGGTGGACTTGCCGGCCCCCGTCGAACCACCGACCACGACAAGAAGCGGTGCGTCGAGATTCTCGAGCCGCGGCAACACGTAATCGGATAATTGGTCGGTCACGACCCGCTGGGCGGCACGAGCGTCTTCAATACCCGGAATGTCAAGAACAAACGGCACACAAGCGACGGCCGCGGCGAGCGCAGAGAGCGCATCGTACAACTCGTCAGGGGCAGCGGCCTGAGGCTCTGGGGAAGAAGTCGTGTTATCCATGTGAATCAGACAACAGCCTAGTGGAAAGGCCGGCTTCCGTCCGTGAGCGGTGCCAAAAACTCCGGCCCCATCCGAGGCGACTTAGAACCTGCGCCAAGTCAGTGCTGAACTGGCCCTTCGCGCTGCGGTCGATAGTCACCGCGAAACAAGTCGGGCTCGATGAAGATTTGGAAAGCCATCGGTTCAGCTTGGCGCATCGCGTGTTCAGCCCGATCGATGATCTGGGCGATCTCGAGGCCCGAATCTGCGCCATCAATAGCGACCTTGACCGCCACGAGGAGTTCCTCGGGCGCCGTATGCAGCGTCTTCATGTGGATGACCCGGTCCACGCCATCGGTGGACTCTAGCGCCTTGCGCAATCGGGCGTTCGATTCAGGCGCTGCGGCTTCGCCGATCAACAGACTCTTGATCTCAATAGCCAAAACCGCCGCCACGACCACAAGTAGGGCGCCGATCAATGCAGTACCGAACACGTCGAACAACGGGTTGTGCGTGATCAGCGTTAGGCTCACCGCGCCCAAGGCAAAGATCAAACCCAACAGCGCTGCCAAATCCTCAAGCAAAATCACCGGCAACTCAGGAGCCTTCGCGGTTCGAACGTACTCCCACCAGCCGCGCTCGCCGCGATCCTTATTACCTTCGATAATCGCTGTGCGGAACGAAAGGCTCTCCAGCGCGATGGCAACCACCAAGACCACGACTGGCACAAAACGCCATTTGCTATCGAACACTTCCATTCCGTGACCCAATTGGACCTCATGGAACTTGTGGTAAGCCTCGTAGAGCGAAAACAAACCGCCCAAGCTGAACAAGACGATCGCGACGATGAACGCGTAAATGTAACGGTCGCGACCAAAACCGAACGGATGCTCCGGAGTCGCTTCGCGCTGCGAGCGCTTTCCGCCAACCAGCAGCAGCGCCTGGTTGCCGGCGTCCGCAGCCGAGTGAATCGACTCTGCCAACATCGACGAAAACCCGGTGAGGAGAAAGGCACCGAACTTAGTGATGGCGATACCGCTGTTTGCCAACAGTGCCGCCACTACGGCCTTCGTGCCGCCCGACGTTGCCACGGTTAGGAACCGCTGTTCAAAGAACGCGCCTCGTCGACCAACATCACCGGGATGTTGCGACGGATCGGGTACGCCAGTTGGCAGCCATTGCAGCCCAGTTCTTCGGCGTCCGTGTCGAGGAACAATCCAGACCGACACTGCGGGCACACGAGGATCTCTAGCAATCCAGGATCAAGACTCATGGGACTACCGTAGTCGGATCATCAGCGACAAGCTTCAGCGACGGGCTGCTGGAGTCATCCGAGGTTCTCGCTGGGCGCCCGGCTTCACGCACCGCGTCGGCCAAAGCCAACAAATCATCTTGAGTCGGTTCGGGTTCCTCAAACC
Organism: Actinomycetales bacterium; assembly: GCA_012513165.1. GTDB lineage: Bacteria > Actinomycetota > Actinomycetes > Propionibacteriales > Nocardioidaceae > Aeromicrobium. Next base: position 180 of record JAAZCT010000231.1, on the reverse strand, counting down.
GTGGAGCCAACCGGACGACGCTCCATCCTTGGGGCGCTGAGAGCCGTTCCGCATGCGCCGGGCACAGGTCGTAGGTGTGTGGCTCAGCGAAGGTGGCGAGCGGGCCCAGGACAGCAACCTGGTCTTGATAGACATAGGTCAACGTGGCGACAGCGCTCTGAGCGCATCCCACCCTCGAAC
>JAAZCT010000230.1 GCA_012513165.1 Actinomycetales bacterium | reverse complement strand
CCGTCCATCGCGGAGTTGTCGAAGACCGGCACCGACACCGCCGCACGCACGTCTTCGACCACGACTCGACCGGCAGCGGTAGCCACCGCGATCGACTCGGAACCGAGGACGGTGGTGGACGAGAGAATGTGAGTCAGATGCTCATCAACACTGCGCATGGGATCAAATCTAACGGGCGCGGGTGGTCATGACCGCACTTCGCGGTGCGACATGGCACGCTGGAGGGGTGGTTGAAACAAACGTGACCGACGACGGACGAGTCCTCATCACTGATCAAGGCGAGACCTTGACCTACACCGGGCTCGAGGTGATTCGTCCCGACGGCACCGTCATTTCGCACGAATCGCGCGGCGGTTCGCTGGTTTCGGCTGCGGCCGTGACGGTGGGCGAGGTGTTCGTCGAGATTTCGCATGTGGGCGACGGCCCCGAAGGCGGCGAACTCGTCATGGTGGCGACATACCCTGACGGCAGCACCGCGGTCGCCTTGGGCGGTTTGGTCAGCCCCGAACGTCCCGCCGCCGTTTCCGAGAGTTGGCCGGCTGCCGTCGATTTGACGCTCGGGCTGTTTGACACCGAGACCATCGATAGCGGCAGCAAGTCAGACGTTGAAGACTTCCTGCAAGTGTTGTTGAGCGTGATGTATGACGGATAGGTACGGCGGCGATGTGCTGGGCTCAGACTGGCGCAAACCGGTTCGCGGGCGCACCGTCGATGCACCGGCCGAACGCGGCCTCGTGGTCGAAGATGCGTCCACCGGTTTCGTAGGCGAAGTGATGCGCGTCGATCGCGATCTAGGCACGGTGGAACTCGAAGACCGACGCATGAAGCGCAAAGTATTTCCGCTCGGGCCGGGGTTTTTGCTTGAAGGCAAGCCTGTGAACTTGCAGGCTCCCGCCAGAGCCAGTCAAGCTGCTCCGACGCGCACGGCTTCAGGTTCTAGAGCGGTTGCGAATCAGCGTGCGCGCGTGGCGCTCCCGAGCCGCATCTTTGTGGAGGGCCGCCACGACGCCGAACTCGTGGAAAAGATCTGGGGCGACGACCTGCGCATCGAAGGCGTGGCCGTGGAATACATGGGCGGCGCTGACGATCTTGCTGCGATCGTGCGCGAGTTTGCGCCCACCGCAGATCGACGCCTCGGGATTCTGCTCGACCACATGGTTGCCGGGTCCAAAGAAGCGCGACTGGCTGCCGAGGTGGCGCATGTCCCCCACGTGTTGGTGGTGGGCCACCCGTACATCGACGTGTGGCAGTCGGTGAAGCCGGAACGTTTGGGGGTGGCAGCCTGGCCCGTCATTGGTCGCGAAACCGAATGGAAGAAGGGCGTGTGCGCTGCGTTCGGTTGGCCCCACGAGGATCAAGCCGATATCGCCCGGGCCTGGAAACACATTCTCTCGAAGGTGAATACCTGGACGGACCTCGCGCCGGAGTTTTTGGGCCGGGTGGAAGAACTCATCGATTTCGTGACGGTCGGTTCCGACTCGTAGCGTAGGTTCAGGTGACGTTTCGCGTCACTAGATCGGCCAACAACCGGCCTTCACGCGTCAAGCGCACTTTGGGCGGCTGGCTGCCTTCGACCGGTTCGAGTAAGCCTGCAGCAACTTGTTGGTCTGCTTTGTTCAGCAACGACAGATCAATTCCTTCGCGCATCCGAATCTGCAGCATCACCTGCTCGAGATGGCGTTCGGCGGCCGTTGGGAACTCCCCGTCCGCTTTGGGCGACTCGCCGGCAGTGAGGCGCTGTGCATATGCCAGCGGGTGTTTCACGTTCCACCAGCGTTCGCCGTCGAGGAACGAGTGCGCTCCCGGGCCGACGCCCCACCATTCCGAACCGTTCCAGTAGCCGATGTTGTGTCGACACTCGCCGCCCGGCTTGGCCCAGTTCGAGAGTTCGTACCAAGCTAGGCCGGCCGCTTCGAACGCTGCGTCTGCCAGCAGGTACTTGTCGCTAGTTTCGTCGTCGCTGGGGATCGTAACCTCGCCGGTGCGCACTTTGCGAGAGAACGCGGTGCCATCCTCCACGATCAGCGCGTAGGCGCTGATGTGGTCGGGTTCGAGTTCGAGTGCGGCCTCGACGGTGCACCGCCAATCGTCAATCGTTTCGCCGGGCGTGCCGTAGATCAGGTCCACGCTCACCTGTTCGAACCCGGCTTCACGGGCCCACGCGACCGCCTTGGGGACGTTTTCGGGCTTGTGGGTGCGGTCCAACATCGACAACACGTGTGGCACGGCGGATTGCATGCCGAAGGAAATGCGAGTGAAGCCCCCCTCACGCAATTCAGTCAACGAGGCCAGCGTGACGCTGTCTGGGTTCGCTTCGGTGGTGACTTCTGCGCCCGCCTCGAGGCCCGCGTGGTCTCGGAGCGCCGTGAGGAACCCCACCAGATCGGCTGCGGGCAACTGGGTGGGGGTGCCGCCGCCCACGAATACAGTGTCGACCTCGCGCTTCGGCATCAACGCCAGTTCGCGCAGGGCCGTGTCTAGATACGACTCGGGCGTCGCGCCCGGCCCGAGTTCAGTGGAGGTGTAGGTGTTGAAATCGCAATAGCCACAGCGCACTGTACAGAACGGGACATGAAAGTACACACCGAAAGTCACGGCTCAACCCTAGGCGGTCACTACCTCGAGTGCACATCGCGCATCGGGGTTCGGGCAAACGAAAAGGTGCGCCGAGTCCGAAGACCCAGCGCACCTTTCGCGAAAGAGAATCAGGCGTAGAAGCCGTCCAAGATCGCCCGGTAGTTATCTTCAACCACACGACGCTTGACCTTGAGGCTCGGCGTGATTTCACCGGACTCGACCGTGAGGTCGTTGTCCAAGATGGCCCACTTCTTGATGGTTTCCCAAGGATTGAGCTTGCCGTTGAGTTCTTCAACGTCAGCGCCCACGATCGCAGCGATCTCGGGGGATGAAACCACTTCGGTGTAGGACTTGCCAGACATACCGTTGGAGTCGGCCCAAGCGGTGACTGCGTCTGGATCCAAGGTGATCAATGCGGAGCAAAACTTGCGTTCGTTGCCGTGCACGATCATCTGGCTAGCCAATGGGCACACGCCCTTGAAGATGCCTTCGATGTGCGACGGGGCCACGTACTTACCGACCGAGGTCTTGAACAGATCCTTCTTGCGATCGGTGATCCACAAGAAGCCATCTTCATCGACGCGACCGATATCGCCCGTGGCGAGCCACTTGTCTTCCGACAAGGCAGCAGCCGTTTCAGCGTCCAGGTTGTGGTAACCGGACATGACTCCAGGTCCGCGCAACAGCACTTCGCCGTCTTCAGCGATCTTGACTTCGGTGCCTGGCATCGGAATGCCCACGGAACCGATCTTGAAGTTGTCTGGCACGTTGACGAAGGTTCCAGCCGAGGATTCGGTTAGGCCGTAGCCTTCGAGAATCAACACGTTGGCTGCGTGGAACCATTCGGCGATATCAGGCGACAAGGCAGCAGCACCGGAGATGAAGAACCGTACGCGGCCACCGAAGCGGTCACGGATCTTCGAGAAGATGATCTTGTCGGCGAGACCGTATTGGATCTTGAGGCCTGCCGGGATGGGCTTGCCCGCACGTTCGAGTCGCGAGTGCTCGACGCCAACCTTTTGCGCCCAGTTGAAGAGTTTGAGCTTGACGCCGCCGTCTTCTTCCATCATGCCGACGATGCGTCCGTAAGCCTTTTCGAAGATTCGAGGCGCGGCACCCATGAAGGTGGGGCGCACGATCGCGAGGTTTTCGACGATCTTCGGTACACGGCCGTCGATGGCGGCCGCGAAGCCCACCTGTAGCTGCAAGGACATGAGCACCTTGGCGAAGGAGTGAGCCATCGGCAGCCAACGGAACTCGAGATCGCTCGGGCTGAGGATGTTACGCGAAGCGATCGCGGCGCCCTCGTAGGTCGAGCTGTCGTGGGTGAGGCGCACGCCCTTAGGACGCCCTGTGGTGCCCGAGGTGTAGATCAGGGTGGCTAGCGATTCAGGGCCGGTGGCTGCGAGGCGATCATCCACGACGGTGGGGTTCGCTTCGAGGTGGGCCTTGCCGAGTTCGCGCAGATCGTCGAGGCTGATGATCCAATCGCCGTCGGTGGTGCCATCGAAGGTCACGACCTTGATGACGCTAGGAAGTTCGGACTTCTTTTCCTTCAGTTTCGCGATTTGAACGTCGTCTTCTGCGAAAACGATGCGGCTGTCGGAGTCGGCGAGAATGTATGCAGTGTCGTCAGCAACGGTGCTGGGATAGACCGTTGTGGTGGCAGCACCGGCACTGTTGATACCGAGGTCGGCGTAGATCCATTCGATGCGGGTTCCCGCTGCAATGGCGACACGTTCTTCGGCTTGGATACCAAGCGAAACAAGGCCTGCAGCGATTTCGCTGACGATGACGCCCGCTTGCGCCCACGTAACTGAATGCCAGTCTTCGTTTGCGTCAGGGAAGCGGAAGGCTTCACGGTGACCAGTCTCGCGGACCCGCGAGTAGAACATGTCACCTACAGATTTTGCACGATTTTTTACATGCTCAAGCTGCTCGGGTGTTGAAGTCGCAGTCATTACTTCCCTTTCAGGTGCCAGATTGGCGTTTGTGTTGTAGATCACCTTATCTGACGTAGGTTCGCCAAGGG
>JAAZCT010000029.1 GCA_012513165.1 Actinomycetales bacterium | reverse complement strand
GCCACGATCCCCGAACGCGACGACCAGATCGCGCACCGTCGCAAGCGGCCGGGCCGTCCGATCGACTTCGGCGATGACCAACGGGAGCGCTACAAGGGCCGCAACGTCGTCGAGCGGTGCTTCAACTTCGTGAAGCAGTGGCGCGGACTCGCTTCCCGCTACGACAAGACCGCCCGGTCATACGCGGCAGGGATCTGCCTCTCCGCCGCTCTGCAATGGATTTAGCAACACGTCCTAGGGGAGCGTGTAGCAACCCTGGCCGTTGGGCGACTGAGCCATGCCCGGAGGGCACCCGCCGCCAGACTGGCCGGGAGGAGGTGCGTGCATGGTACCTCCGCCGCCGCCGCCGCCTCCGCCGCCGCCGGTGTAGCCGCCTCCGCCACCGGAGTAGCCGGAGTCGTAGCTGTAGTCATCGTAGCCGCCGCTCCAGGAGTCCTGAGCGGCCTGCTCCGCGGCGATGCGTGCGGCCTCTGCCTCTGCGGCAGCCGCTGCAGCAGCTGCTTCTTCAGCCGCCTTCTTCTCAGCAGCGATGCGAGCAGCCTCCTCCGTCTGGAAGACGGCGAAGTCGTCGGTCAGCGCAAGCACAGCCTCGTCGAGCGTAGCTGCGCTGCTGCTGAGCTTGTCTGCGCCCGCGTCGAGCGCCTGGGCGTCGTCACGGGTCTCGCACTCGGCGACCTTCTCGTCGATGAGCTTCTGCAGCGCGTCACGAGCAGCAGTCGCGTCCTCGATCAGCTCGGCCGCACTGGGTCGCGCCGGCACTGCCTTCACCTCGGGCTTGTCGCCCTCGGCCTTCTGAGCCTCTACTGCCTCTGCGCCGGGGCGAGCCGCGTAGTCAGTGCTCGTGCCCGCTCCGTCGGGGAGCTCGGTGCTCTTGACCGCCTCCAGTGCGTCGTCGGCGGCCTGCACGGCCGCCTGGGCACTCTTCACAGCCTTCGCGTGCTCGGAGGTCGCGACCTCGCAGATTGCGAGCGTCTCGGCGTCGTAGGACTGCTTGGCGACCACAGCGGCGATGCCGCCACCGAGCACAAGCGCCGCTGCTGCGACGATCGCGATGATCTTCTTGCGGCTCTTCTTAGGCTGAGCCTCGCCGGTTGCTACTTCAGCCACGATCATTCACCTCTTCTTTCAGTAACCCGAGTGATTCGGGCGCTCAGCACACGGGCAGAGCAACAACATTTACGTATACTCCTGGTTCGACGGGGCTATGAAACTTGCGGGTATTGAAGTCTCCGTCAACGGAAACCTCGTATGGCTTGAAGCACCATTCCAGCCGCACGCCGGTGGCATCAGCTATCTCGAAACCGCCGACGAACGAGCCGTCATCACGAATCATGTTCAGTGATTCCGGCGCAAGCGAGCCAACGACGGACACGTCGATGTAGCTAGAGAGTATTCCCGCCGTCTCTTGCACAGTGAGCGCTGCATACTCTGGAGTGTCATGAGTCGCCGCGTAGTCGGCTTCGTTGATCTGGGATCGAGAATCAATGTCCACGCTGCTCCCTGTCACAGTGACATTCGTTGGAATGCAAGAGGAACTGCTGTAGTCAATGGCTGGGTTCAGGAAGCCACTTACGTAGTCGCGTTGTTCGCCTGGCGCGATCCAGGATTCTTCGTGTTCAAACTGCGTGCACACGTCTCCTTCGGCCCCGTTCACGGTGATGGTGATGGCAGCTGACTCCCAGTGCTCATCGGTGGCGTTAGTGAGCGAGGTCGAAATGCGGGTCCCGTTGGAATCGTGGTAGTGCGCCAGCTGAGGAGCAGCAACGACGAGTTCTTCTGTTGTCGGCACCCGCTGGTCTGGCAGGTTTTCGCTCACCTGCCCCATTGACCCGATAGTGGAGAAAAGCATCGGGAAAATCATGGAAATTCTGAAGAACCCGAGCACATAGAACACGATGGAGATGATCATGCTCACCTTGGTAGTTGTGCTTGTCGTTCCAGCCCTCCTCGCAATTCTTTTCGCGACGGAGTGGATGATGATCGAGACCACAAGGATGAATGTTGTGATCACCCATCCGATCGGGTCAAAGAAAGCGGTAAGTGCGTCACCCATTCTCCGGCCGTCGAGATCATCGTTCGAGAGCCCTCCGTACCCAAACAGATTGCTCACTCCGAGAACCTCGTAGATCATCCAGAGCATGGCCGCGATTCCAAGAACTCTCATCACGGTAAGAGTTTTTGCACGCCTATCGCTATGAAGCTCTGCGGATGCTGACTGTTGACGCGTAGGTTGTTGAGGGTAGTTACTCACAGATCGTCCTCACTTCCTTAGCGTTGCCCTGGCGGACGGTTCCGGCTGTTGTTGCGTGTCTCGAGGTAGTTCGCCGTATGTCCCGCTGCGTTGATCACGTTGCCGACCCCTACCTGTTTACGCAGCTGCCGAAGCTCAGCAGCTTGCTGCTGGTCTCGCAGTGCTTCACGATCTTCCTTCAGCTTGTCCTCATAGAGGTTGAGCGCTTCCTTGATGGTTTCTGCGCGTCCGCGGTTCACCATGTGCCAGCAGAAAGATACCGCTTCTTGGTTCAGGTAGTACTCCGGAAAGCTGTTTCCAACATTTTGATTGAACTCTTGGTCCAGCACAGAAATCTGTGTGTCTAGGTCTCGAATTTGAGCGAAAACCATCTCGTTGTGAGCGGCCCGTTGT
>JAAZCT010000028.1 GCA_012513165.1 Actinomycetales bacterium | reverse complement strand
GTGCCGGCGCTCTGCCGAAGTTCGGCTGGCGTGGCATCTGCGAGGAGTGCCCCGTCGCGCAGTAGCAGGATTCGGTCACAGCGCGCGGCCTCGTCCATCACGTGACTCGACACCACGAGCGTGGTTCCATCGGCTGCGAGTTGACCGAAAAGGTCCCATAAGTCTTTACGCAACACCGGATCGAGTCCAACCGTTGGCTCATCCAGAAGCAACAATTCGGAGCCGGTGACGAGTACTGACGCCAATCCGACCCGCGCGCGCTGCCCGCCCGACATCGATTCGACCACCTGATCGGCTTGCCTGCTCAAGTCAACCCGAGCCAGCGCGGCATCGGCGTGATCAACAGCGACTCCCGCTAGTCGAGCAAAGTGCCGCACGTTTTGCCGAGCGGTCAGGTCTGGATAGACCGACCCGCCTTGGGCCAAATATGCGAGCCGATGTCGGTTGGCTTTCGAACCGGCAGCAGCGCCCAACACCTCGAGGTGTCCGGTCACTTTCGCTTGGACGCCAGCGATGGCTCGAATCAAGGTGGACTTGCCTGATCCGCTCGGTCCGATGATTCCTGTGATGCTGCCTGAAACCACGGTGAGCGTGAGGTCAGTCAGTACTTGGTTCCCGCCTCGGGTTACCCCAAGGTCGCGTACGTCAATCGCATCTTTCACGTTTTCATTCTGGCACTTTTTGACGCGAATGCCGCGGGTTCGATCGGCCGGTGCCGCACCTAAGTCGGTCGCGTAGGATTGCCTCGTGACGCTGGATACCGTGAACCTCGCCGCCGATACGCCCGACAACGAACAGCCTTGGGCTGAGTTGGGCCTCAAAGAAGACGAATACTTAGAGATTCGCAGCATCCTTGGCCGTCGGCCAACGAGTGCTGAACTCGCCATGTATTCCGTGATGTGGAGCGAGCACTGCTCGTACAAGTCGAGCAAGGTGCACCTCAAGAAGTTCGGCGAACTCGCTCAGGAGACCCCCTTGGGTAAAACCCTTGCCGGGATCGGCGAGAACGCCGGCGTGATCGACGTAGGCGATGGTTTCGCCGTGACCTTCAAGGTCGAATCGCACAACCACCCCAGCTACATCGAGCCTTTCCAGGGCGCAGCTACCGGTATTGGCGGCATTGTCCGTGACATCTTGGCGATGGGCGCACGTCCGATTGCCGTGATGGATCCCCTCCGATTCGGCCCACTTGACGCGCCAGACACGAAGCGCGTGCTGCCCGGTGCGGTCGCGGGCATCGGCGGCTACGGCAACTGCCTCGGGCTGCCCAACATCGGTGGAGAAGTCGTTTTCGACGAGACCTACCTCGGAAATCCGCTCGTTAATGCACTTTGCGTCGGCGTTTTGCGGCACGAAGATTTGCACCTTGCTCACGCCAGCGGTGTGGGTAACAAGGTTGTTTTGTATGGCGCTCGCACCGGCGGCGACGGCATTGGTGGCGTGAGTGTGCTCGCCTCAGAGACCTTCGACGCTGACGGTCCGGCGAAGCGTCCAGCCGTTCAGGTGGGCGATCCGTTCATGGAGAAGCTGCTGATCGAGTGCACGCTCGAGTTGTTTGCTGCCAAAGTCGTGCACGGCATTCAGGATCTTGGTGGGGCTGGCTTGTCCTGTGCCACGAGCGAACTCGCGAGCGCGGGCGACGGCGGTATGCACGTCGAACTTGACTTGGTTCCTTTGCGTGATTCGACGCTTTCCCCAGAAGAGATTCTGATGAGCGAAAGCCAAGAGCGCATGATGGCCGTGGTCGAGCCGAAGCATCTCGACGCGTTCATGGCGATTTGCCGCAAGTGGGATGTTGAAGCGGTCGCGATCGGTGAAGTCACTGACGGCGAACACTTGATTATCGATTGGCATGGCGAGACTGTGGTGGATGTTCCGCCGCGTTCGGTGGCGCACGACGGCCCGGTTTATCAGCGACCGTTTGCCCGCCCAGCCAGCCAAGATGCGCTGCAGGCTGACGTGGCAGAAGCCCTGCCTCGCCCCGGCCCCGGGGCTGAGTTGGCCGAGCAGGTTCGTCAGGTTGTCACAAGCCCGAACATGGCGGATAAGTCGTGGGTGACCAACCAATACGACCGTTACGTTTTGGGTAACACGGTGTTGTCGCAGCCCGAAGATTCGGGCATGGTGCGGATCGATACGGACAGCTACCGCGGTGTTGCGGTCTCGACGGACTGCAATGGTCGCTTCGCGCAACTCGATCCCTATGTGGGCGCCCAGTTGGCGTTGGTTGAGTCGTACCGCAACGTCGCCGTCACAGGCGCTGCTCCTCAGGCCGTCTCAGATTGTTTGAACTTTGGTTCACCCGAAGACTCGGCCGTGATGTGGCAGTTCGAACAGGCCACGAGTGGGCTGAAAGATGCATGCGAAGTGTTGGGTATTCCTGTCACCGGCGGCAACGTCTCCTTCTATAACCAGACTGGCGAGACGCCCATCCTGCCGACGCCAGTGGTAGGCGTGTTGGGCGTGATCGGCGATGTGCGCAACCGCATCAAGCAAGGATTCGTGAGCGAAGGCGCACACGTGCTGGTATTGGGCGAGACCAACGAAGAACTCTCCGGATCGACCTGGGCGCATGTGGTGCATGGGCACCTCGGTGGCAAGCCGCCCGCAGTGGATCTTGAAGCTGAACAGAACCTGGCGAAGTTGATGGTGGCGGCGGCTGAACGCGGTCTCGTCGAGTCGGCGCACGATCTCTCCGACGGTGGCTTGGCGCAGGCTCTCGCTGAGGCAAGCTTCAACGGGACCGCCGGCGTCACAGTCTCGCTTGAAGATCCTTTCTTGGATCTGTTCAGTGAGTCTTCGGCTCGTGCGATGGTGGCGATTCGCCCCGAACATCACGAAGCGTTTGTGGACTTGGCTGACCAGTTTGATGTGGTCTTGACGGCTGTTGGCACGACTGGTGGAACTGCACTGGTAGTTGAAGACCAGTTCGAGCTGGATGTGGCCGAATTGAAGCATGCCTGGCAGTCGACGCTGCCCGATGTGCTCGGTCAGATTCTCTGAAATCCCATTACCTAGTTCCTTGGGACTACTGTGTGGCCAATGTTACTGAAGTGACCTGTGTTACTAAAGTTTCGCAAGTGAGACCCAAATCCTTAGTCATTCCGGACTATTTGGGACCACGGGTCTAGAAATAGTGCTCACGCCCCTTTAGGCTAGTAAAAACCTTCCCCCGACTACCTGGAATCGCAATGACAGAACCTTTGGATGCCCGCCTTCGCGACGATGACGCACTTGCCGAGATTGACCTCGCAAGCCGCCTCATGATCGCGGCTTCTGGCGCGTCCGAGAAGCTGTCACAGGCCGAGGTAGACGAACTACTGGGCGTCGGATTACAAAGTCCTGCTTAAGAGCGTTACGATTGGGACGACCTGTTCCACCCGTTGAGGGAGAGTACGCTCGTGCGGTTCAAAATCCGCCCAGTCGAAGCCACGTTCTACGACCTATTTACTGAAGCTGCCAACCACCTTGTGGTCGGTGCTGACATGGTTGCACGCTTGCTCGATTCGGACAATGATTCCCAAGAACTCGTTAAGCAAATGCATGCCGCTGAGAATGCTGCTGACGACACCACCCACTCGATCGTGAAACTGGTGAACAGCACGTTCATCACGCCATTCGATCGCGAAGACATTTACGCTCTTGCCAGCGGCCTCGACGACATCATGGATTACATGGATGAAGTCGTCGATTGCGCGGTGCTTTACGGTGTCGAAGAATTCCCGGAGTACTTCGCCGGGCAGGTAGAGATCCTGCAGAAGGCAGCTAAGCTCACCGCTGAAGCGATGCCGCGGTTGCGGACCATGAAACACCTCAGTGACTACTGGATCGAGATCAACCGTCTCGAGAACGAGGGCGATCGCAACCATCGTCGCATCCTCGCGGATTTGTTTAACGGCAACTATAAAGCGATTCAGGTGCTGAAACTTAAAGACATCGTCGAGTCAGTCGAGCAAGCGATCGATGGTTTCGAAGAAGTTGCCAATACGATCGAACAGATCGCCGTCAAGGAGTCCTGAGTGGACCTCACCCTCGTCATGGTGATCGCCGTTGTGGTCATCGCCTTGATATTCGATTACACCAACGGTTTCCATGATGCGGCCAACGCCATCGCAACATCGGTGTCGACGCGTGCGCTAACTCCACGGGCGGCGCTGTTGATGGCTGCTGTGCTTAACTTCGCGGGTGCTTGGCTCGGTGTCGGTGTCGCCAAAACCATCCAAGGCATTATCGATATTGAGAGTGCGGGGATCACTAGTTCCACGGATCAAGTTCACGCGCTCACGATCGTGCTTGCCGCGCTGATTGGCGCCATCACGTGGAACCTCATTACGTGGGCCTACGGTATTCCGTCCTCCTCGTCCCACGCACTGATCGGCGGCATTGTGGGCGCAGGCGTTGCATCGGCGACGACAGTCAAATGGGACACACTCGTCGAAAAAGTGGCTATCCCAATGGTGCTTTCGCCGTTGCTGGGGTTCGGTCTGGCTTTCGGTCTGATGACGGCCATCATGTGGATTTTCCGCAAGGCACGTCCGGCCCCGCTCAATCGAAACTTCCGTTACGCCCAAACCATCTCGGCTGCCGGCATGGCCTTGGGGCACGGTTTGCAAGATGCCCAGAAGACGATGGGCATCATCGTGCTTGCCTTGATGGCTGGAGGACTCCACGATGGCAAGGACGTGCCTATGTGGGTCATTGTCGCCGCCGCGACAGCGATTGCCTTGGGAACGTACTCGGGCGGCTGGCGCATCATGCGCACGCTCGGCCGACGCATCATCGAACTCGATCCGCCTAAGGGCTTCGCAGCTGAAGCCACCGCAGCCACGGTCCTTTACGTCATGGCGATGGGCCTGCACGCGCCCGTGTCCACCACTCATACGATCACCTCGGCGATCATGGGTGCAGGTGCAACGAAGCGGTTTAGCGCAGTGCGCTGGGGTGTGGCCAAGGGCATCGTCGTGGCATGGGTTGTCACCATGCCCGCTGCCGCTGTTGTTGCCGCCATCTTCTACTTCTTCGCTCGCATCTTCTTGCCCTGACCTAGTCGATAATTCCTAGCCGAAGCGTCCTTGGATGTATGCCTCGGTCGCTGCCTCGCTCGGGTTTGAGAAGACCAGCTCAGTTGGCCCGTGCTCGATCAGGCGTCCTGGCTGGCCCACGCCGTTGAGGTTGAAGAACGCAGTGCGATCTGACACGCGAGCAGCTTGCTGCATATTGTGCGTCACGATCGCGATCGTGTAGTCAGTTTTCAACTCGTGGATCAAGTCCTCGATCACGCTGGTAGAGATCGGGTCGAGGGCCGAACACGGTTCGTCCATCAACAACACATCCGGCTCTACTGCGATCGCGCGAGCGATGCACAAACGTTGCTGTTGGCCGCCGGATAGGCCCGATCCGGGACGGCCAAGGCGGTCCTTAACCTCGTTCCACAATCCAGCACGCGTCAGCGACTTCTCGACGATGTCGTCGGCAGTCGACTTCTTCATCCGCTTGCTGTTGAGCCGAGGTCCAGCCAACACGTTCTGTGCAATCGACATCGTCGGGAACGGGTTTGGACGTTGGAACACCATGCCGATCTGGCGACGCACATCAACAGGATCGACAGTCGAGGCATACAGGTCTTGACCATTCGCGATGACCTTGCCGTCCACGTGCGCGCCCTTGATCTCTTCGTGCATTCGGTTCAAGGAGCGCAGGAAGGTGGACTTGCCGCAGCCGGATGGGCCAATGAAAGCCGTTACGGAACGAGCAGGGATGGAGATGTTGACGTTTTCTACTGCGAGGAAGTCCCCGTAATAGATATTCAAGTCGGTCACATCAATGTGGTGAGCCATCAGATTCCTTTTGTTAGTTGGTCATCGCCGTTGGGCGGGGGAGAATAAGTAAGAAATGCCGCGGGCAACCAGGTTGAGCAGCATCACGATGATCAGGAGTGTCAGCGCCGCACCCCACGCGCGGTCGATACTTGGCTGCGGGGGAACGCCAGGGTTCATCAGCGCCGAATAGGCAAACACGGGCAGCGTTGCCATGCGTCCGTCGAGCGGATTCGTGTTCACCGAGTCCGTCATGCCGGCGATGATCAACAGCGGGGCGGTCTCGCCGATCACGCGGGCGATGGCGAGCGTCACGCCAGTGACGATTCCGGCCAAAGCAGTAGGAAGTACCACTTTGACGATCGTGCGCCAGCGTGAGACTCCGAGTGCCCAGGACGCTTCGCGCAGTTCGTTCGGAACCAGCTTCAGCATCTCTTCACTCGAGCGAATCACCACGGGGATCATCAACACGGACAGTGCCACGGCGCCGCCGAGCCCCATGCGAATGCCTTCCCCAAAGATCAGCACGAACAAGGCGTATGCGAACAGGCCGGCCACAATCGACGGGATCCCGGTCATGACATCCGTGAGGAAACGCAGTCCGCGAGCGGTCGGCCCGCCGTCGGAGTACTCGATCAGGTAGATCGCCGCGAACAGTCCAATCGGAACCGAGATAAGCGTGGCGAAGCCGGTAATGATGAGCGTCCCCAGCATGGCATGTTGAATGCCGCCGCCTTCGCCCACGACATTGCGCATTGAGGTGGTGAAGAACTCGGCTGAGAGCACCGGTGCACCCTTGGCGATGACCGTGCTGAGGATGCTGACGAGCGGAATGACAGCGATCATGAACGCCGTCACGACCAGCACGGTGACGAATCGGTCTGTTGCCTTGCGGCGACCTTCAAAAACGAGGGACGCGAGTGGCACCAGCATGGCGATCAGCCAAGCAAGCCCGAAGCCCCGAGCGCCACCGAGGTCCGTGAGAAATCCCGTAGCCAAAGCCAGCCCAGAGGTCGCCCAGATTGCTGCTGTTAAGCCTTGGGGCAAGGGGCGTCGGCCAGCGGGGCGGTTGAGCGACGGCGGGCCCGCAGACGGCGCCGCCGGCCGGGTCAGTAGAGAGGTCACTTTTTAGCTCCTTTAGCGCGCTTGGGGCTGCCGATCAACAAACGTGCAGCGAAGTTCACTGCGAAGGTGATCACGAAGAGTACGAGGCCCGTCGCGATGAGGGCGTTGACGGTCAGTCCGCTCGCCTCATTGAAACTCAGCGCGATGTTGGCCGCGATGGTCGATGGATTTGTCGAACTGATGACGTTGAAGGTGATGATCCCGGAGGCCGACAGCACCATCGCAACGGCCATGGTCTCGCCTAAAGCGCGGCCGAGCGACAGCATGGCGGCGGAGATAATCCCGGACTTCGCGTGAGGAAAGACGCTCATCCGAACCATTTCCCAGCGTGTGGCTCCCAGAGCGAGTGCGGCTTCCTCGTTGAGGCGCGGAGTCTGGAGAAAAATCTCGCGGCAAAGTGCCGTCATGATCGGCAGGATCATGATTGCTAGGACTAGAGCGGCAGTCAGCATGGTTCTGCCGGTTGACGAGGCTGGGCCTGCGAAGAGCGGAATGAACCCCAGATTCTCTTCAAGCCAGGCGTACGGCCCTTGCATGGCTGGGGCGAGGGTCATCATGCCCCACGCGCCGAACACAACGCTCGGAACGGCGGCGAGCAGGTCGATCACGTATCCGATCGGGCCAGACAGGCGTCGAGGCGCGTAGTGGCTAATAAACAGTGCCACTCCGATGGCGATCGGGGTGGCGAACACAAGCGCCAGCAACGCAGCCCACAGCGTTCCGAAAACGAGTGGGATAACGAACGTGGCAAACGTCGTGCCGTGTTTGACTTGATCGGCGTCCGCGGTGATCCCGGGGATCCCTTTCGCGGTGAGAAAAAGTGCCACGGCAGCCAGGGTCACGAGGATCACGAATGCAGCTGATTGGGCCAAGCCGCGAAAAATGGTGTCTCCAGGGCGTTGAATAGTCTTGCTCACGCTAGTAGTCCTCATCAGTGGTGAAACGGGCTCTCATAACCTCGTCGAACACGGAGGAGTTCGACGAGATCAAAAGAGTCAGCTAATCGAATCGATTGCCGTCTTCACAGTTGCCGCGAAGTCCTCCGAAAGCGGAGCTGAGCCTGCGGAATCTGCAGCGGCTTTCTGACCTTCAGCGCTTGCGACCCAGGTCAACCAAGACTTAACGAGCTTTTGTTCGTTAGCGTCTTCGTACTTCTGGCATGCGATCTGGTACGAAACCATGACGATCGGATACACACCTGATGCGGTCGTGGTGCGATCGATCTTGAGCGCGATGTCCGTGTCGCTGCGGTCAGCAACTCGCTCGGCTGTGTCGAGAACCTGAGCTGCTGCTTCAGGAGTCGGATTGACGAATTCGCTTCCGACCTTGATCGAGGCAGTGGCCAAACCGTCGGCTTGGCTGGCGTCGGCGTAGCCGATGGTGCCTGATCCGGACTTCACTGCCGAGACGACACCGGAAGTGCCGTTCGCTGCTTCGCCGCCCTTGACCGGCCACGTTTCAACAGCTCCACCGGTCCAGGTGCCACCGGAAGCGGCGGTCAAGTAGTCGGTGAAGTTCTTCGTGGTGCCCGAGTCGTCGCCGCGGTGGACTGGCGTGATCTTGCTGCTAGGCAGGTCAATGCCTGGGTTTAGCGCCTTGATGGCAGCGTCGTCCCAGCTGGTGATTTTGCCTTCGAAGATCGAGCCAAGCGTTGCCGAATCCAGCTTCAGTTCCTTGACGTTGTCGAGGTTGAAGATGACAGCGATGGGGCTGACGTAGACCGGAACCGAGACGATGTCGCTTGAGCAGCGCTCGGTGGCAGCGGTGAGTTCGTCCTCGTCGAGGAACGCGTCAGATCCCGCGAAGGAGATGCCGCCGGCAATGAACTGTTCACGCCCGCCACCTGAACCGATGGGGTCATAGTTGACGGTGACGCCTTCGTTGGCTTGCTGGAAGCCTTGACGCCAAGCGCCGATGGCCGACTCTTGCGAACTTGCGCCTGCGCCGTTGAGCGTTCCGTGTAGGTCGCCTTTAGCCGAGTCGTCGTTGTTGTCCGACGTTCCGCATGCGGCAGTACCGAACAGGAGAATGGTGCCGGCCGAGCCTGCGGCCAAGGCACGCAAGGATTTGCGATTCACGTGGTTACCTCTCTGGGTTTCTTCCTTGACGCGGCGAGTTACCGTGTCGAGGACGACGTTAAGAGGGTTAAGTAACCAAGTATCTGTTCTTGGGTTAACGCAGGGTGAACAGTCCCCAAATGTTAGGAATGCCCACGTTTTGAGGTTGCAAGATCAGCGAAAAAGAGTACGAATCGGGCATCAAGCCGAGGGAGTTAACCGGCACGCTTCTGGTACAGAACGTCGCGATTCATCTCGATGAAACCGAGATTTCGGTAAACGGCAAGTGCCGCGTGGTTGTCGGCTTCGACGTAGAGATCGATCGCCTCCACCCCTGCGTCAGCCAGATACGAGAGACCGTGAGCGGTGAGGGCTGTGCCGAGTCCCTGACCGTGCGCCGAGGGGTGAACCCCCACCACATAGACC
>JAAZCT010000229.1 GCA_012513165.1 Actinomycetales bacterium | reverse complement strand
CCGATGTGGGAAGCAGCAGTCGACACCGCCCGAGACATCGTCCAAGGCGAGTTCGGGAAACCAGCAGTGCTGCGAATTTCTGACCCTGAAGAAACCGAGCGCGCACTTGCGCTCAAGGGGTTTGATTCAGGCCTTCCCGCAAAGTATCTAGCCGCCCGTGGCATGAAACCTTGGTCTCGCTGTCTGCTGATCGGTACCGCCGAAGGGCATCGCAAGGCCGCCGGACTGATCGCGAGTGAATCGCTGAAGATCGGCCGTGGGTATGGGGGAGTGTCCCTGACGAGTTTTGCCACCAAGAAGTGGGAAGCGGGCCGCTACTCAGACGTGCACGTGCGCAACGACATCGTCGATTTCGGCATGGTGATCGACACTCTCGAAACCTCGGTCACGTGGTCGAACCTGCATCAAGTTCATCAATCCGTTCGGACTCTGATCGAAGCGCGCGGAGGCACCATGTGTTTGTCGCACGCTTCGCACTTTTATGAGCAAGGCACGAACCTGTACTTCATCATGATCACGAAACCCGAATCGATGGACGAGTTCTTCGCGTTCCGAGAGCGAGTCATCACCGCGATTCTGGCCGCCGGCGGATCACCCAGCCACCACCACGGGGTCGGCCGTCTGTTTCGGGCGCACCTGCCCGAGCATCTCGGGGATGCTGAGACGGGAGTCTTGCGGGCGCTCAAGAATCATTTCGATCCGCACAACATCATGAACCCAGGGGTCCTGCTCGACAACATCGAACAGCCCGAGGACCGCTAATGCCCGGCGATCTGATCCTTGCGATTGACGCAGGGACCCAATCGATTCGAGCCGCCTTTGTTGATGCGGCCGGAGAGATCGTCGGGTTCCACCAGATCCACATCGAGCCGTTCGTGTCGCCCCAGCCCGGCTGGGCCGAACAAGATCCTGAATATTTGTGGGGAGCGTTGTGCGACGCGGTGACGGGGTTGACGGCCGCCCACCCGGCGCTGACGGGTCGGATCGCTGCCGTCACGCTGGCGGTTCAGCGGCTCACGATGGTGAACGTGGACGCAAACGGAGCCCCGTTGCGCCCCGCCATCATTTGGGCCGATAACCGGCGAGCCGATCCTGCGAAAGTGCTGGGTCGACCTCTGCTGAGCGCCGGGAAACTGATCGGCGTTGGGGGACTGTTGGAGTTCTCGGCCGGGTATGCGCGCTCGAACTGGATCCAACAAAACCAGCCGGAACTGTGGGCCGCTACCCACAAGTACTTGTTCTTGTCTGGCTTCTTCACCCAGCGTTTGACGGGAGAGTTTCGCGACTCGGCCGCAAACATTCTGGGCACGATTCCGTTCGACACCAAGACCAGCGAATGGTCGAAGCCGCGGTCTATCAACGGTGCGCTGTTCCCCGTCGAGTCGGAGAAACTCCCGGACGTGGTGCCACCCGGACAATCGCTCGGCCACGTGACCGCGCAGGCTGCCACCGTGACCGGCATTCCCACGGGCACGCCGATGATCGCGGCCGCCAGCGACAAAGCCTGCGATGTGCTCGGGGCAGGCTGTTTGAGCCCCGATCAAGGCAGTATCAGTTTCGGGACCACTGCGACGTTCAATGTGCCAATTAAGAGTTACCTTGAGTTGGAGCGGTTCTTGCCGCCCTTCCCAGCGGCATTGCCAGGGCAGTTTCATACCGAAGTCGCGGTGCTGCGCGGGCTGTGGCTGGTGTCGTGGTTCAAAGAAGAGTTCGGTCTAGCCGAACGCTTAGCAGCAGCGGAAACCGGCCGCACTCCAGAAGAGTTTTTCGACGATCTGATCCGCGACATTCCGGCCGGCTCGATGGGGTTGATGACGCTGCCCTCGTGGATGCCCGGCCCGCACGGAGACCCCTGGGGCAAAGGGGCCGTGTTTGGCTTTGGCGACGTCCACACGCGCGCGCACCTGTATCGCTCGATTCTGGAGGGCATCGTGTTCGCGCTGTATGCCGGATCCGTCCAGACCGCCAAGAAGACGGG
>JAAZCT010000228.1 GCA_012513165.1 Actinomycetales bacterium | reverse complement strand
TGATCTCGTTGCCGAGTTCTCGCGAATCAGAAGTCAATAGCATTACGGAATACTTGCGTCTTGCTGGCGCTGAAGTGACCGGCCAGATCCGGTTGACCTCCACGTTGTTGTCCCCGGCGAAAAAGCAGTTTGTTGAAGGTATCGCTATCCAGTCAAACCCTGATGCCGCTGGAGCAGGTGGAACGTACGAGATGGTCGGTTCGACTTTGGCGAAAGCGTATGTCGATCCCACGTCGCAAACTGTCGGACAAGTCGGCACGACGATCCGTTCAGCATTCCTTGAGGGCAAACTCGTCGAGAATGTCAAAGAGCCAACACGCAAGGCTCAACTAGTCGTGATCGTGTCGGGAGTGCCGCGCGCTGATGAGGACGGTCAAGGTGGAATTGTCTCGCTGATCGCATCAGAACTCGATAGCGCCGGCAAAGGCGTTGTTGTTGCGGGACCCATCGCGTCAGGCGAACGTGGCGTGGTCAGCGATGTGCGGGCGAGCGATGCTGCCTCGCGCGTGTCGACAGTTGATGTGACGGATCTAGCTACGGGTCGAGTTACTACCGTTTTGGCCTTGCTGCGTGAGTCGCAAGGTAAAGGCGGATCATGGGGTACGACTCGGTCCGCCGACGGCCCTGTGCCACATTGATCGAGCGATTTTGGTGCGCCACGAGGTAATTATGTGGCGCGGTCGATCAAAGTTGGTGTGTTCTTGCTAGGCTGGAATCCCGTGGAGCACTGTTAGCTTCAACCGCCATCAAAGCGAGTTGTTCGATAGGTTCTACACCACTTCGATACCACGGGAGTCACCTTGGCAACACGGGCAGTCAGTAAACACGTTTTCGTTACCGGCGGCGTCGTGTCGTCTTTGGGTAAAGGTTTGACGGCCTCGAGTTTGGGGCGGCTTCTGAAGTCTCGTGGCTTGAGCGTCACCATGCAGAAGCTTGACCCATATCTGAACGTAGATCCGGGCACGATGAACCCGTTCCAACACGGCGAAGTGTTCGTGACAAACGATGGTGGCGAGACGGACCTCGATATTGGACACTACGAACGTTTTCTCGATGAGGAAATGGTCGCTCGCGCCAACGTGACAACTGGTCAGGTTTATTCCGATGTGATTGCTCGTGAGCGGCGGGGCGACTATTTGGGCGATACGGTCCAAGTGATCCCGCACATTACCAACGAGATTAAAGACCGCATGTATTCGATGGAATCGCCTGAGATTGACGTGGTGATTCACGAGATCGGCGGCACCGTCGGCGATATCGAAAGCCAACCGTTCCTAGAAGCGGCTCGCCAGGTTAGGCACGAGATTGGCCGAGAGAACGTGTTCTTTCTGCACGTCTCGTTGGTCCCCTTCATTGGCCCATCAGGGGAGTTGAAGACTAAGCCGACCCAACACTCGGTAGCTGCGTTGCGTTCTATCGGTATTCAACCCGACGCGATCGTTTGCCGTTCAGATCGTCCAATTCCCGATGGTGTCAAGCGCAAGATTTCGCTGATGTGCGATGTGGAAGACGAGGCTGTCGTGACGGCCAGCGATTCGCCTTCGATTTATGACATTCCTAGGGTTTTGCATTCTGAGGGTCTTGACGCGTACGTGGTGCGTCGTCTGGACCTTCCGTTCCGCGACGTGGATTGGACTGAGTGGAACGCGCTGCTCGAACGAGTTAAACAACCTGAGCATGAGGTGACAGTGGCTCTGGTAGGCAAGTACATCGATCTTCCGGACGCTTATTTGTCTGTGGCCGAAGCAATTCGGGCTGGCGGTTTTGCAAACAATGCGAAGGTGAATCTCCGTTGGGTTCCCTCCGATGACTGTGCCACTCCCGAAGGAGCGGCTAAAAGTTTAGGAGATGTCGACGGTATTTGCGTACCCGGTGGATTTGGCATTCGCGGGATCGACGGCAAGATTGGTGCGTTAACTTTCGCTCGCGAGCAGAAGATCCCTCTTCTCGGGTTGTGCCTCGGCTTGCAGTGCATGGTCATCGAATACGCCCGAAAGATCGCTGGAATCGAGAACGCGAGTTCTACGGAATTTGATCCTGAAGCTAGTGCCCCCGTTATTGCAACCATGGCCGAACAGCAGGCCTTCGTGGAAGGCGCCGGTGACCTAGGCGGCACGATGCGACTAGGTTCCTACGTGGCCGAACTCGCTCCGGGTAGCCTGGTGGCCGATGTCTACGGCAGCAACACCATCGAGGAACGTCATCGTCACCGGTACGAGGTTAACAACGCCTATCGTCCGCAGTTAGAACAGGCTGGGCTCGTGTTCAGCGGAACGTCACCAGACGGAAGTTTGGTCGAGTTCGTTGAACTTCCGCGTGAGGTGCATCCGTTCTACGTGTCGACTCAAGCGCATCCGGAGTTGAAGTCACGTCCCACGCGGCCGCACCCGCTTTTCGCTGGTGTGGTTGAGGCGAGTCTCAAACGTCAGCTGGAAATGCAACTGCCGGTGGATCAAGCGTGACAACGCACCCGCAATTGACCGGAAACGTGGTTGATGCCATTGGCAATCTCAGTGGCTCTTGGCCCGTTGTCGGCAGCGAGGTGGGGTTTGCCAACGATTATTTGAAAGTCACCGTCGACACGATTTCAGATCCAGCCGGTGTAGGTCATTCGAGAGTGGTTGTTCGGCCTCGAGGTGCCGTTGGTGTGGCGGCTCTCGACAGCGAGAACCGCATTTTGTTGGTGCAGCAGTTTAGGCATGCGGTTCAAAAGCAAACGGTGGAAATTCCCGCAGGAATTCTTGATGTTGCGGGAGAGTCGAAGGTGGATGCAGCGGCCCGTGAACTCGCCGAGGAAGCTGATGTGGTGGCTGCGTCCTGGCAGCATTTGTTGACGATCAACCCAACTCCGGGTTTTTGCAGTGAAGAGATCGATCTGTTCCTCGCGCGGGACTTAAGCCCGGTAGCATTGGCGGATCGGATCGAACGCGAGGCTGAGGAAGCGCACATGAGCCAATGGTGGGTTCCATTGGACAAAGCTGTTGAATCAGTCTTGGCAGGAAAAATCACCGACGCAAAGACAATCTCTGCGATTCTTGCAGTCGCTGCCC
>JAAZCT010000227.1 GCA_012513165.1 Actinomycetales bacterium | reverse complement strand
GTCGTGCATCCGAGTTTGGTGATCGTCGAGGAACGCGCGGAGTTTGGCTTCAGCCTTTTCGCGGAGATCTTCCATCTTGCGTTCGAAGGCGGCTTCAGCTTCGGCGGCTTTGGCTTTTTGTTCGTCGAGCACGGTGGAAGCCGCTTCACGCATAGCTGCTGCTTCGGCGGTGGCATCGGCTACCATCGCTTCGGCTTTTGCCTCGGTGTCAGCGAGAAGCTTGCTGGCAAACGACTCGGCTTCGTCGGTGCGGTTTGTGGCGTACTCGTCGGCGTCTTTACGCAGTTGAGTGGTGGTGATTTCAACGTCGCTGCGGAGTTCTTCCGCGCGAGCCGAAGCGGAGCTGCGGATCTCGGTGGCCTCTTCTTCGGCGAGGGCCAAGATTTTCGTAAGTCGCTTGCCGAAGGAATCTGCTGGGGTTTCTAGCGCGATGGAGGCGTCGGCTGATCGGGGGGTAATACCTGCTGCGGCTTCGTCGAACTTAGAAAGCAACGCCCTGCGTAGAGCATCAACCTCGGTTGGTTCGTATCCGTTAAGGACTAGACGGAACTCCTGGTTGTCGACGCTCATAGTCAGCGTTCCTTTCTTAGGGCATAGGGCTACTTCTCTAAAGTCTCATCGTGGAGCGGAGAGCCTGTGCCTGTCAACCGCCCAATAGTGTCAGTCATCCTGGTTAGTTCGTCTGCGATCGCATCACGACGACGAACTAGATGATCGACTTCGAGCCGGGCGGCTTTCAAGATCGATTCTGCTTCCGAACGAAGGTTACTCGATTCTTGCTTCGCGTGGGTGATGATTCGGAATGCCTCGGAGCGACGGTTGTCCAACTCGGCGTGCGAGGCGCGTCGAGCCTCGAGTGCTTCCTCGGTCGCTTTGGTGCGCAGCGCACGCGCACTCTCTTCAGCGTGGCTGGTCGCTTGTTCGGCTCTGACCCGAGCTTGTTCTGCGGCATGTTCTGCGTTGGTGACCATGCGCTCGGCTTCTTGCTGAGCTTCCTTAACGATGTCGGTAACAGTCGATTCTGCCTGCGAGAGAATCTGGTTTGCTGCTTTGACGATTGAGCGTGCTTCGGTTTTGGCTTCCGCGATTTCGACCGTCGTCTTAGCGCGTACTGCATCGAGTGTGGCTTGGGTCCGGCTCCGGACGCTGCGCAGAGCCTCGGTGTGAAGTTGGTGGGTTTCGCGGCGGCGCTTCTCCAGAGCGGTCTCGAGTTCTGCAGTTCGACGGAGAGACTCTTCCTTCGCGTACGCGAGGACTTCGTTTGCGTTGCTGCGGATGAGTGCGGCCTCGGTGCTGGCTTCCTCGAGGGTGGCAGCGGCAGCAGTCTTAGCTTCGCCGTGCAGAAGTTCGGCTTCGGCTTGTGCTTCGTTCGCAGCAGTTTGTGCCCCAGCGATGAGGGCCTCGGCCTCTTCTTGGGCCGACTTGCGAGTGGTGTCGGCTTCGGCTTGAGCAGCTTCGACAAGTTGGGTCGCGTGGGCGGTGGCGTCGCACACTTGCTTGTCGGTCACTTCGATCGTGGTCTTGCGAAGCTGTGCGAGTTCCGTTTGTGTGGAATTGATGATGCGTTCACGTTCGGTGTGGGCGTGGCCCAAGATCCGGTCTGCAGTGTTGCGGGCTTCTGCGATTGATTCGCTGGCTTCGTCGACGATGCGGGAGGCCTGGGACTCGGCGTTCCCCAGGAGTTCGTCCCGATGGGCTTGGGCTGAACTAAGTACGAGTTCGGCCTGCTCAGTTGCGGCCTGCATCATGCGTTCAGCATCGGACTTCGCGGTGGCGAAACTCTCTTCGGCGCGAGCTAGGAGAGCATCGGCATCGGCGCGGACGCTCTTCGCATCGCGGTAGAGCAGTTGTGCTTCGGCTTCGGTGCGTTGTGCTTCGGACGTAATCGATTCGGCCTCAATGCGGGCGTTGCCGGTGATTTCCTCGGCCGCTTCGTTTGCGTGCTTAATGAGGCTTGAGACTGTGGCGAATTCCCCCGCGAGTGCGGCGCTACTGGGTGCGTTGTCGATCGTCATGGTCTCGCTATCCTGCCAGAAGGTTTGCCAATGTAACTATGAATCTAGTCACTTTGAACTATTCATGTGATGTAAATCGCATTATTTTCGGTGCGGCAATGATCTGCCCAGCGCGAGAGGTGCGTCATCATGCCCTGGCAAAACCCAAAATAATCGGCATTAGGAGGGTTATTTAGTGCCCGCCGCCGAGTTTCCCGCCCATGCGTTCGTGCATGCGCAGGCTCGCGGCGTTGAGCCCGACGATCTCGACTCGTTTGCCGTACTTCTCGTACTTTTCGGTCACCGAATCGAGCACGGCGATCGTGGAAGCGTCCCATAAGTGCGAATTGTCCATGTTGATGACCACGTGTTCGGGGTCCTCGGCGTAATTGAATTGGGTGTACAAATCATTCGACGAAGCGAAGAAGAGTTCGCCGTTGACTTCGTAGTGGGCAATCTCGGTGTCGAAGTGTTCGACGATGCGCCGCTCAACGGTGACGAAGTGCGCCACGCGCCGAGCAAACGCGATCATGGCGGCAAGCACGCCGGCTACGACACCGATAGCCAGGTTGTGGGTCCACACGGTCACGACAACGGTCACCAGCATCACGGTGGTTTCGCTCTTCGGCATCATCCGGAGGGTCGAGACGCGAATGCTATGCCAATCGAACGTGGCGATCGAGACGAAGATCATCACCGCAACGAGGCCCGCCATCGGGATCAGCGCGACGATGTCGCCCAAGGAAACCGTGAGGATCAGCAAGAACACGCCTGCCATAAACGTCGAAATGCGAGTGCGCGCGCCGGAGGCCTTCACGTTGATCATGGTCTGGCCGATCATCGCGCAACCGCCCATCCCGCCGAAGAAGCCGGTGATGATGTTGGCGGCCCCTTGCCCCCACGATTCGCGCACCTTGTTCGAACGAGTGTCCGTGATGTCGTCGACCAACTTCGCTGTCATGAGTGACTCGATCAAGCCGACTAGCGCCATGGCCAATGCGTATGGGGCGATGACTTTAAGAGTTTCGAGCGTCCACGGCACGTCTGGGATGAGGAGTTTCGGCAGGGAATCGGGCAGTTCGCCCTTGTCGCCGACGGTAGGAACAGCGATGCTGAACGCCACAGCGATGACGGTGACAACCACGATCGCCACCAGCGGCGATGGAACGGCTTGGGTCAACCGCGGCAGGCCGAAGATGATGGCGAGTCCCAGAGCGGCCAGCGGGTAAACCAGCCACGGCACACCCAACAGTTCCGGCAGCTGGGCCATAAAGATCAAAATGGCCAGAGCGTTGACGAAGCCGATCATCACCGAGCGTGGAATGAACCGCATGAGCTTGGCGATCCCGATCAGACCGAGTCCCACTTGGAAGATGCCAGCCAGGATCACGGTCGCGATCAAGTAGTCGACGCCGTGGCTGGCGACGAGCGGCGCAATCACCAACGCGGTTGCGGCGGTGGCCGCCGAGATCATGGCGGGGCGTCCGCCGAGGAACGCGATCGATATGGCCATCGTGAACGAGGCGAACAGGCCCAGGCGAGGGTCGACGCCGGCGATGATCGAGAACGCGATTGCTTCGGGGATCAGGGCGAGCGCGACCACGAGTCCGCCCAAGACTTCGATCCGCAACAGGCGCGGCGACTTGAGGGTTTGGCGCACCGACTGGCGCTGTTCAGGTGTGGGTAGGTCGGATGTGGCGAGCGCGGCGTTGGGCATGATGCTCCATTCGAAGCCGGGGCAAGCACTTCAGTGCCGCCGCAAAACGGCTTACATTTCTGGTGTGGTTCACTGCGCACGTGACGCGCGAATCGGATCGCCGAAGGCAAGATCCAAGTGGGCCCCGTCGGGATCGAACCGACGACCCACGGATTAAAAGTCCGTTGCTCTACCAGCTGAGCTAGAGGCCCGCATCAAAAGATGCAGAACCAGTGTGCCAGCCGTAGTGCCGGAGGGGTGAAGGTGGGTCAGTCTTGGAAGAGTCTGAGGAACCAGCGAACCGCCCGACGGGCCTGGAACGTGAGCGAACGACGTTCGAGTGCCGAAAGCCGAGAGCGGAGTGCCTTGAGTTCCGCCGCCTGTTTTTCGTCGACCGCGACGCGCTCGCGGTGGAGTCGGGCATAGCGGCTGCCCGCGCCCGAAAAGGTTGGATGCTCGAACGGGTATTCGTAGCGGTTGGGGTGGCGAGTCATGTCGAGGACCATCCCGCCACGAATCCAGTTGATGCGTTCGATCACGTTGTGTAGATCTGGCGATGTCACGGGTGTTACGGCCGGCGGGAATGACGCCTGAGCGAGTTGCGCAGCGAAGTGATTTGAGCCGGCAAGGGTGTGCCACTTGTGGTGAAGTTGGTGCTTGTCCAGGAACGACCGGTAGCGTTCGAACCCCTCGGGAAGCGCCTTGTTGAACGGCTCGACGTCGGTGTTTTCGTACAGTTCAGCGGCTGAAATAGGTTCGTTGAATTCGGCCACGAGTCGGTGGGGCATCTGGTGATACTCGGCCAACTCGACGGTGCGCGAGTCATGCGCCAGCAGCATGGCGGGTGTGCCGGCCATCAACGCGGCAACGTTCCCGTGGAACCGGGTTCCGTAGGCGAAATCCTGCTCGGCGAGGTAGTCGAACCAGGTCCACTGGTCGACGAACATCCGCATACGCTCGTCCCGATACAGGGGGTGAGCCATGTGGACTGGGGCGTTGAGGTCGCTGACGTTCGGCCGGGGGACACCCCACAGCATCAGTCGAAGATCGTGCCCGTCCTGGGCGATATACGTGAGATTCCGGTGGCTGGCAGCCTGCTCGAGCGAGAACTGTCCGATGCCCCGAACCTCAGGCGTGAGGTTGAGTGCGAGTCGCGCATCGGCAGGCAGCGAGCCGAGGTCTTTCTCTACGCGGAAGTCCGGTCCACGGCGAAACAACGACGGGCAGCCGATCACGTCGACGTGGTCATCGCCGAACCCCAGTTCGTGCAGGAACCTCTGAGTGAACTCCCCGCGCACGCCGATGGAGGGGGAGCGGTCGATGACTGCCGACACGAAGCGTTTCGTGGCCGCACGGATGGGCGCCAGATCGGCGAGATCCATCGAGGCGGGTGCTTGAGCGCCGACGCCGACGACCGAGACCGGGATCGTCAGCTGTTCGATGGTCGCGCTCAACCGATCGAGCTGTTCGACGAAATCAGGCCGGAACGCGTTCGCGAAGGGGATCACGAAGTGGTCGAACTGTTCGTTGATTGCTGCGATGTCGTTGGCGGTTGGCTTGTTGCGTTCGGTGAGGGTGCTGTTCGCGGTGAGTTCGGCCCCGTCGATCGCTAGGGATTCCCACACTGCGTGCTGGAACAAAAAATTGCCCGTATTGCTGTTGAAAACGTCTTGTGTGAGTGTGGTTTCCGCGGTAACGGCGGTGAACGGAGACTTCCCCGCGCGAATCAACAGCCTCGACATGTCTCCAAGTGTGACAGAACATGGCAGGTAACTGTTTGACGATTCGAAAGTCAGGCGTATTATTACCTTGTCGGTTTGTCTGGTACCTCACGTGAGGACTGGAACGAAAGGCAAGACACATGATGAAACCACGCGTAGGTGTGGTCGGAGCCGGTCGAGTCGGTCCCGTCCTCGCTGCCCGATTGTCGCGCGCTGACTACCCGATCGCGGGCGTGAGCGCACGCACTGATGAATCGCGCGCCAGAGTGCGTTCGCTGCTTGGCGCTGTGCCGATCGCTCAACCGTCGGCTGTCGTCCGCGAGAGCGACATCGTTGTCCTCGCGGTTCCCGACGATGCGATGTCGAGCGTTGTCGCCCAGATCGCGCCAGACGTTCGCAACGGACAGACGGTATTCCATGTGAGCGGCCGTCACGGTCGCGCAGTCCTGGAGCCGCTTGCACAGCTCGGCGCGACCACCATGGCGATTCATCCAGCTATGACTTTCACCGGAACCGCTCTCGATCTGACTCGCGATTGCGTCTACGGCGTTACCTGCGAACCGGAGTCACGCGATACGGCCGAAACGCTGGTCGCAGCGCTCGGCGGCACGATGATTCTGATCGCTGAGGCCGATCGGGTCGCCTACCACGCGGCGTTAGCGCACGGCTCGAATCACGTGGCTACCGTCGTGAATCAAGCAATGGATCTTTTGCGTGAAGTCGGTGCCCAAGACCCGGGCGCCGTATTGCGGCCTTTGGTGACCGCGGCGCTGGACAACACGCTGAGTTTCGGGGATGAAGCGTTGACGGGTCCCGTGGTGCGCGGCGATGTGGAGACGGTTCGGGCGCACCTTGGCGCAATCGGCGATGCTGCCATTGCTGAAACGTATCGGGCACTCGCGGCAGCCACGATCGAACGATCCGAAGCCAGGGGCGCTCTGGGCGAGTCGGTTGCGAGGCAGTTGCGCGATCTGGTGACGTCAGGGGTCGCACCCGCGACGGAGGTGGCGCGATGACTAGCACTGCGTTCGCTGTGCGCCTGCCAACGGTCGTCAGAACGGTTTCAGAGTTGCGGGCCGCCACCCAGAACACGACGATCACGTTTGTGCCCACGATGGGTGCGCTTCATGCCGGACACATCGAGCTGATGAAACATGCCCGCCCGCTCGGCGAGACTCTGGTGACGTCCATCTTTGTCAACCCGACCCAGTTCGCGGCTGGCGAGGATCTCGACACCTATCCCCGCACGTTCGAGGCGGACTTGTTGGCCTGTGCCGAGGCTGGCGTGGATGTTGTTTTTGCGCCTGAGGGTGCTGTCATGTATCCCGATGGTTTTGATCAAGCGATCACGGTCGACGCGGGGCCGCTCGGATCGATCCTTGAAGGTGCAGCGCGTCCGACTCACTTCCGAGGCGTGTTGACGGTGGTGTCCAAACTGTTCGGTTTGGTGCAGCCTGACGTTGCCGTCTTTGGCGAAAAAGACTTCCAGCAACTGACGCTGATCCGGTTGATGGCTCGCCAACTGTGTCTCGATGTTGAGATCGTCGGCTGCCCCACGGTGCGCGAAGCGGACGGCCTGGCCATGAGCTCGCGCAATGTGTACTTGCCTCCCAACGAGCGCGAAACCGCAGCCAGCGTGTCGGCCGCTTTACGCGCCGCTCAGTCCGCGGCAGCCGGAGGGCAGGTCGCTGCGCTAGAGGCAGCCGGAGCGGTTCTCGCAACGGCGGGAATTTCACCGGACTATCTGG
>JAAZCT010000005.1 GCA_012513165.1 Actinomycetales bacterium | reverse complement strand
GCTCGCGGCCAAGGTGGTGGTGGTGTCGCCTTGGGTGACCACGTAGTCCGGCTTTTCGGCCTGTAAGACCGGAGTAAGCCCTGCGAGCGTGCGTTCGATGATCTGGTGCAGCGTCTGCCCGGCCTGCATGATGTTCAAATCGATGTCTGGAGTGATCGAGAACATTGCGTTTACTTGGTCGAGCATTTCTCGATGCTGGCCGGTGACCGCGACAATTGCTTCGGTGGAGTCGTGCTTGTCCAATTCGGTGATGAGGGGAGCCATCTTGATGGCTTCGGGCCGGGTGCCGAAAACAGGCATAACCTTCAGGGCCACGATTCTCCTTGGTTGCGAGTTGCCCGATTCGTGAATGAACGCGGGTCTTATGAAAGGATACCGAGAGTCGAAGTGAACTGTGAGGAGAACCGTCGTGCGCATGTGTGTTGTTGGTTTGGGGTATATCGGGCTACCGACTGCTGTTGTGTTGGCTCAAGCCGATCAAACCGTCTTTGGAGTCGATAAGGTTCCGGCGGTTGTCAGCGAGATTAATGCTGGTCGGCTGCACTTCGTCGAGCCGGGACTCGAAGAACTGCTCGCGAAGGTTGTGTCCGAGGGACGCCTCACGGCCGGCACGCAGCCGGTTCCAGCCGACGTCTATATCGTGGCGGTCCCAACGCCCATCACGGCCGAGAATCGCGCGGACTTGAGTTATGTCGAATCGGCTTCGCGTGAGATCGCAGCAGTGTTGACCGGCGGCGAACTCGTGATTCTGGAAAGCACCAGCCCTCCGGGAGCCACGGAAATGGTGCGCGACTGGGTCGCTGAAGAACGTCCCGAACTCGACATTGACTCCATTGATTTCGCGCACGGGCCCGAGCGGGTTTTGCCCGGACAGATCCTTGAAGAACTCGTGAAGAATGACCGCATCGTCGGTGGAATTACAGAACGTGCGTCGCAGCGCGCCAAGGCCGTATACGAGTTGTTCTGCAAGGGGGACGTTTTTATGACGACCGCCCGAACGGCTGAGGCGGCAAAACTCGTTGAGAACTCGTACCGAGATGTCAACATTGCCTTTGCGAACGAGTTATCGCTCATTGCAGACCATTTGGATATCGACGTGTGGGAACTGATCGCTCTGGCGAACCGCCATCCGCGAGTCAACATTTTGACCCCTGGTCCGGGAGTAGGCGGCCACTGCATCGCCGTCGACCCGTGGTTCCTCGCCGAAGCGGCTCCAGCCGAGGCGAGACTGGTGAAACTGGCCCGAGACGTGAACGATGCCAAGCCGGACTTCGTCCTCGATCAAATGGCACGCGCCGGCGGTTCAGATGCCAAAACGATCGCGCTCTTGGGCCTCGCGTTCAAGAAGAACGTAGATGATTTGCGTGGCAGCCCAGCAGTTTCGATTGCCAAGCGTGTGGCCGAAACCTTCGCCGGGGCGCGGGTGGTCGTTGTTGAACCGTTCGTGGACGAGCTTCCCGACTCGCTAGCAGAAGCCGGACTCGAACTCGTGGATCAATCGGTTCTCGGCAGCGCAGACCTCGTCGTGTTGCTCGTCGATCATGACGCTTTCATTGACGTTCCAGGTTCGCTGAACCCGCAGACCAAGGTCGTCGATACCCGCGGCTTGTGGCAGTCCGTGCTGTAACGAGTTGCGGCTTCTGGTGAGCCCCGCGGTCATGTGGACGTACTGTTTTAGGTCGGATTCGAGCATTCAGGCGACTTAACTGACGAACCGTCAGGAGAAACATGGCATGATGGCGTGGTGAGTGAGTTGATCGACACTACCGAGATGTACCTGCGAACCATCTTCGAGTTGGAAGAAGAAGGCATTGTGCCTCTTCGGGCCCGAATTGCAGAGCGGCTTCACCAAAGCGGCCCGACGGTAAGCCAGACCGTGGCTCGAATGGAACGCGATGGGCTCGTGACCGTCGAGGGCGATCGCCAACTGCTGTTGTCTGAGAAGGGCCGCGCACTTGCCACACGGGTGATGCGCAAACATCGCTTGGCTGAGCGGTTGCTGACGGACATCATCGGTCGGGAGATCGAGTTCGTCCACGAGGCAGCCTGTCGCTGGGAGCACGTCATGTCCGAGCAGGTGGAACGACGTTTGGTCGAACTGCTCAAGCACCCCACGGAATCGCCGTATGGAAACCCGATCCCTGGGTTAGCCGAACTCGGTGAGGAAGAGCGCAAGACGGAGTTCCTCGAGGGTGTTGTGTCGTTGACCAAAACTCTCTCTGACGACGCAGATTCGGTTCGTTTCGTGATTCGGCGCATCGCTGAAGAGTTGCAAAAGGACACGGAAGCCATGTCGGTATTGCGCAGAGTCGGCGCGCTGCCTGGTAACGACGTCCTCGTGTCGCGCGGTCACAATGGTGTGGTTATCGCCCGCCTCGGCGAAACTGCCGAGTTAGACAAAGAGTCCGCTGCGCACTTGTTCGTTTCGGTGTAGATCATGTTTATGCGTCGCCTTCAAGTTTGGTTCAACCGCACTGGAAGTGAATCTCTGGGTTGGTTGTTGGTCGTGGCGGGCATCTTTATGATGATTTTGCCGGGGCCGGGAATGTTGGCGGTCGTGGCGGGTGTGGCGCTTTTGGCGAGGCATTACGAATGGGCTGAATTGATTCTTGACCCGTTGCACCGCAAAGCCGTCGAAGGCGCAACGTTTGGAGTAGCCACGCTTCCGCGAATCATGGTCAGCGTTTTTGGGATTACGGCCGTGGCGTTAGTCGGCGTGGTGTGGTGGATGGGTCCGACGATCCCAGAGTTCTCGATACTCGGTGTTGGCTTCGGTCCCGAGCTTCCAGCGGCCGGTTGGCCGGGTGGGCTGGGCATCATCTTTTCTGCGTGCTTAGGCACGGCGGGATTGGTCTACAGCATCGTTAAGTATCGCGATTTTGACCAAGACCGCGAGAAGAGCGATTCGGACTTGGCCGACGCCACCTAGTCAGCGCCAGAGTACTGCGATGACGGTTGGCGCGAGGGACACGAGAATCCAGATCGGCGACCAGATTTTCTGGCCTAGGATGACTCGGGTTACTGCGTAAGAAACAAGAGCC
The DNA here is from genome assembly GCA_012513165.1 of Actinomycetales bacterium. GTDB lineage: Bacteria > Actinomycetota > Actinomycetes > Propionibacteriales > Nocardioidaceae > Aeromicrobium. The sequence continues at coordinate 7,296 of JAAZCT010000005.1, read as the reverse complement.
ACGACCGCAGACATCACGAACATGATGACGGAGTCGCTGGTGCGGCCGTCGTTTCGGTAGATGACGCCCAACCAGATGAGGGCCACGACGCCGTGCAGCACGATCGTGAGGAAACCGATCGCGAGTACCCTGCGACGAACCACATCAAGTGAGTTGAGGTCTTGAGATAGTTCGGGTGGCAGCTCTGGAGGTTGTTCTTGACTCATACTGTTTCCTTGACGTCATTCGTTGAAGCGCGTAGCCATTTTCGAGTGTGCCCCCGGCAGGAGTCGAACCTGCGACCTTTCGCTTAGGAGGCGGCTGCTCTATCCACTGAGCTACGGGGGCGCCTTTGCCAGTTTCTCACGGAGCACTTTCGCGGCGAGCGTGAGATGAATAATTTGGCTGCGGATGCAAACGAGAACCCCAGCATGCGTTAGGTTTCCGGTGGGAAACATTTGCGCATCGGTCTCGACTTCGAGAACATAGCCAGTCGAAATCTCATCGCTCAACAAAGGAAGACGCGCGTGGAAAACGGAAAGCACCTGAGGGGATTGCCGCTGATTCTCGGCGCCCTTTTCGTCGTTCTTTCTGCGTGTTCGGTCCCAGGCTTGTCCCAAGAGACGATCCCTGCAGGCGCGACGACCTCGGCGCCTTGCGCCCCCGTGACACCTGATTTCATTGGCTCGAGAACCTTGGATTTCGAACAGGCCGATGGTTCGACTCGGATCGCCCAGGTGCACATTCCGGCCCAACTCGATCCGAAAGAACCGGTTCCGGTGGTGCTTGCATTCCACGGATATGGGGGTAGGTCGGCACAAGTGGTCGAAATGATGAAACTCGACGAGTTGGCTAAAGAGTCCGGAGTGGTAGTGGTGGCACCGCAAGGCCAGATCTCTGAGTTCGACAAAGCCGGATGGGGTTTGATGCCGGAGCACTTCGCTTCTGACGCACTATTTGTCGATCAAGTGCTCACCGAAGTAAACGATCTGGTCTGCGTTGACCGACACCGTGTGTTCGCGATGGGGTATTCCAACGGTTCTGTTTTCGCGCAAAAATATGCCTGTCGAAAAGAGTCGTCAATCGTTGCCGTTGCGAGTGTGGCGGGGACCGTCATCGCGAAAGAGTGTCCGGGCGGTCCAATCCCCTTGATCTATTTCCACGGAACGGAAGATGAGGTAGTTCCGTTCGGAGGCGCCGAAACGAAGATCGGCTGGCTCGACGGAGTCGAGGAATCCCTCTTGGCTTGGGCGCGACTCAACGGATGCGATGGTGGAGAACAAACCGACAGTTTCGAATCGGAGGTTGTGCGCCAACAGTGGGACAACTGTCCTGAAGGGGCAGAAGTGTGGTCCTACGTCACGATCGACGGCGGACATCGGTGGCCCGGGGGACTCCACGAAGAGTGGAATCCTGCCCACGGAACGGTCGAGACAACCTTGGACGCCACTACTCGCAGCTGGCGGTTTTTCGAGCGAGCGGCCCAAGCTAGCGAGCAGGCTGAGCGGCCTTCACGATGAGCAAAATCAAGACCAACGGACCACAATAACGTTATGAACTCAGCACAAGGCTCAGATGAAGACGAGCAGAGGCGACAAGCTCGTTTGTTGCGCGCTGAGCGGATTCTCGGCGGTCTGCTGCCGGGGTCGGGTGAAGACACCTCGGCGCTCGACTGGGGCGAAGACCGCGAAAGCACGTCCCGAGACGACGAACTGCGTCGAGACGTACCTCCGCATCACGGCAAAGACTGAACCTGAGGTTCAGCCGTTTTGCTGCGCCAGCGCGTCACGGATCTCGCGCAGCAACACGATCTCTTCGGCGTCTGCTTCAGGTTCGGCTTCTTCGGCTTTCGCCATCCGCTCACTGACGGCTTTCATCGGAACGATCACGAGGAAGTAAACGACGGCAGCAATGATCGTGAACGTGATCAACGCATTGATGACGGCTGCGAGATCGATGTAAGTCGCGGGGTTGTCTTTCAACAGGCGGAAACCTAGGCCCGAAACCGCGTTGGGGCCTGCGAACGCATTGATGATCGGCTCGATGAGTGATTTTGTGATGGCCGTGACCAGTGCCGTGAACGCGGTACCGATCACGACTGCGGTGGCGAGATCGATGATGTTTCCGCGGAAGATGAACTCTTTGAATCCGTTAAGCATGCTGTCTCCAAGGTCGGGGATATTTCGTACTAAGGCTAAGGGGCTTTGGTGGGTATCACCATCAGGGGCGCTTGGAGTTGAGCCGTCATGACTGAGTGCGCGATGTCCGGCGGGACCGCCACTCCGAGGGAGGCGGCACCTGAGTCTTCGGGAATCTCGATCACAGCAACAGGTGCGCCTCGAGCGATCACCGACGTTCGGGCGCCGTCATCGGCATCGAGCGAAACGACGTCCACTCGATCGCCAACCCGCAGTAGTCGCGCATGGGCTGCGGCTAGGTCAATTAACGCAAGTTGTTCGCCGGAGCCAAGCCGCTGGGGCGTGATCGCCCGAGCGTCGGTAAACGGTTCACCTTGACGCATCGGTCCGGCCACAACGCGTGATCGCAGTTGAGCTTTCGTGAGCAGCCCCGCGGGAGCCGTAGATTCAGTGAACTTTGCGGTGGTGATGTCTTGCGCGCCGACGGTGCTTCCGCTGGGCAAATCTCGGGCTGCTACGGGCACGGCTACCTGCCGGGGCTCCTGCGAAAGTGCAGAAATGCTGGCCCAAACCGCAAGACCAGCCAGAACCGCGACGGCGATGCGCCGGTGACCAAGAACGAACAAGTTGAGTTTTTCCACCCGGTCAAGGTAGCCGGTTTTCTCACACGTAGGTGAAATAATTCACAGCACGAGGTCTAGACGGCGTTTAGGGACTGCCGTCGGGCAGGATCTCGGCGATCGGGTCTCCTTCTTGTACGATCTGCCCTTCGCCGACCAAGATTTGCCCTAACCGCCCGTCGGCGGGGGCCGCAACTGGTATTTCCATCTTCATGGACTCCATGACCGCGATGACTTGTCCGGCAGACACGCGATCGCCTGCGCGTCCCAGAATCTGCCACATGGTTCCTACGATGTCGGCTTTTGCATGGATCATGCGGCACTCCAAAGGCGTAGCGCAGAAAGCAGCATGGTGCGTGTCTCTTCGGGGTGGATGACGCTTTCGATGATTCCGTTTTCGGCTGCGAGGTAGGGACGGGCCACGTCCTCTCGGTAGGTGGCGGCGAGAGACTCACGCAAGGCCTCTGGGTCGTCTGAGGCGGCAAGTTCGCGGCGGTTCAACAGTCCAACAGCGCCACGGGGTCCCATCACGGCGATTTCGGCGTTCGACCAAGCCCACGCTGCGTTCGCGCCCAGCGAGGTGGATCCCATCGCGATGTAGGCGCCGCCGTAGGCCTTGCGCAGGATCACCGTGAGCCGAGGTGATGCGGCCTTCGAATAGGCCTTGAGCACCTTCGCGCCGTGGGTGATCACGCCGCGGCTTTCTTCCACGGTGCCGGGCAGGAACCCGGGCACATCCACGAACGTGATGATGGGGATGCCGAAGCGGCCGCAGAACTCCACGAAGCGAGCGATCTTGCCCGACGTTTTCGAGTCCAGGATCCCGCCGCGAACCGCCGGCTGATTGGCGACGACGCCGACTGGAGCGCCATCGAGTCGACCGAACAATGTCACCGCGCTGCCGGCGTGCTTGGCCATGACCTCGAGCATGGGGCTGTCGTCGAGCACACCTTTGATCACGTCGAGCACATCGAAGATTTCGCTGGGTTTCTCTGGCACCACGCTGCCTAAGGTGTTGGCCGCAGCAGCATTTGCCGGCTTCGGCACGAGAACGTTGTGGTCTGCCCCCACGCTGGTCGGCAGGAACGACATCATCCTGCGGACGGCTTGCAGGGCTTCGCCTTCGCTGTCCACCTCGATGTGCGCTACGCCGCTGACAGCGGTGTGCATTCCGGACCCGCCGATGTCTTCCGCGGTCGCATCCTCGCCGGTCGCTGCCTTGACCACGGTGGGACCGGTGAGAAACATGTGGCCCTGATCTTTGACCATGATGGTCCAGTCGGTGAGCGCAGGAGAGTAAGCCGCGGCTCCGGCGCACGGGCCGAGAATGACAGAAATCTGGGGGATGATGTCTTGAGATTCGACGTTGTGAGCAAAAATCTGACCGCAGCCGTGAAGCGCCAGGATGCCGTCGGGTACTCGAGCTCCGCCCGAATCGTTGAGGTGAACGATGGGCATGCGGTGGTCGATCGCGAGACGTTGAGTTTTTACTATCGCTTCGGCCATGACCGATCCGATTGCCCCCGAGGCGACGTTCGCGTCGTGGGAGACCACTGCTACTTTTCGTTCCTCGATCAGTCCCCAACCGGTGACTACTCCGGCGCCGACGGCACTGTGTCCGCGCATGGGGGCAGATTCAACAAACGTGCCGGGGTCGCACAGTAATTGGGCACGTTCTCGAGCGCTGTGAGTTCGGTTTCCCCGTGGCTCGATGCGGGTAAAGCGGTCCTTGCGTCGCTCGGTGAGTGTGGCAGTATGGCTGCTAGCGAAAGAGGGTTGTCCGATTCGATACACAGGGTCTCCTGAACGTGAGGTTTTCCTCATGATATCAAAACATGAGGAGAACCTCAGGATTGGAGGTCTGAGTAGCTAACGCGGGGTCAAAAAAGTCAGTCAATTCGCAGTTTCGTTGTCAACGAAGTCGCGCGAACTAGGAGGAACTAGAACTTGAGGCACTTGAACTGGACGAGCCAGAGGAGCCAGAGTTCGATCCGCCAGAGCGAGCATCATTCCGATAGAAGCCGGATCCCTTGAAAACGACGCCAGCCGCGCCAAAAACTTTGCGCAGTGACCCCTGGCAAGAAGGGCATTCGGTCAGGGCAGGATCGGCGAAGGACTGCTTGACTTCGAGTTCCGAACCGCAGTCCTGACAGCGGTATTGGTAAGTGGGCACGGTATCGAGGGTACAGTTGGAAACCTAGAAGCACCCAATCGAGGATGGAACCCTAGTGACCGAATGGCTCTTGTTGGCCGTTGCTTTTGCCCTAATGCTCGCTTGCGGCGTGTTTGTTGCCGCCGAGTTTTCCTTCGTCACAGTGGATCGTGCCACCGTTGAGCGCAACGCCACGGCCGGCGATCGAGGTGCTCAAGGAACTCTGAAAGCACTTCAAACGCTGTCCACGCAACTCAGTGGCGCCCAGTTGGGCATCACGATCACCAACCTCGCGATTGGCTTTCTCGCCGAGCCAGCCATCGGAAGAATTCTGGAGGGTCCACTCAAGTCAGTGGGTCTCGAAGGCGGAACGCTACGAGTAGCGAGTTACGCGATCGCGTTGACGATCAGCACGATCGCAACGATGCTGATCGGCGAACTCATTCCCAAAAATGTGGCGTTGGCGCTTCCGGTCAAGACCGCCGCAGTGACGCAGTTTCCGCAGCGCGCATTTACGGCAGTGATGGCGCTGCCCATTCGAGGACTCAACGGAGTTGCCAACAAGACGCTCTTGTCGCTTGGGATTGAACCGCAAGAGGAACTGCGGTCTGCTCGGTCTCCGATTGAACTTCAATCGCTCGTGTTGCGATCTGCTGAAGAAGGCGCGATCGACGATCAGACGGCCGAACTGGTGTCGCGCAGCATCGCATTTGGAAACCGTACTGCCGCAGACGTGCGAACCCCGCGAGTTCGGGTGCACTTCCTAGAAGAAAAGGACACCGCAAACGATTTGATCGAGGCGGCCCGGAACACGGGCCACTCGAAGTTTCCTGTGATCGGGAAGTCTCCGGACGACGTCGTGGGCGTAGTCCACATCAAGCAGGCCGTCGGGATCGACATCGACCGTCGCCGATCGGTCCGATTGGCTGAGTTAGCCGAGCCGGCAGCGATCGTGCCAGACACGCTCGAACTGGACCCGCTGCTATCGCAACTGCGCGAACAAAACAACCAATTGGCGATCGTGGTCGACGAATACGGCGGAACTGACGGCGTAGTGACACTCGAAGACTTGGTCGAAGAGATCGTCGGCGATATTGCTGACGAGCACGACCGTCTCTATCAGCACAGCAGACATCGAGGCGACGGAACCTGGTCAATCTCCGGGCTCCTGCGGCCCGACGAGGTCCTCGCGCAAACAGGAGTCCCACTGCCAGAAGGCGACGACTACGAGACCGTTGCCGGACTCGTGCTGGACCGACTCGGTCGTCTGGCTGAACGAGGAGATGAGATTGTTCTCGCCGTCGAAATCCCCGGCGAAGACCCGCTAACGCTTGCACCGGCGTCGGTGCGGATACGCGTTGAACGGATGGAAGGGCGCCGTATCGATCGCCTCGCTTTGGAAGTCTTGGCCACGGAACAAGGCGGTGTCGTATGAGCCCATTCGTCGCCCTCTCCATCACGGTCGTCTTACTGGCGTTGAATGCGCTTTTCGTCGCAGCAGAGTTCGCGCTGCTATCCACCCGCCGAACGCAGCTCGAGCCACTCGCTCAAGCGGGATCGAATTCAGCCAAACTGGCTTTGAAAGCGATCGAGAACGTCACGCTTGCGATGGCCGCGGCCCAGTTGGGGATCACTATTTGTTCGCTCGGACTGGGCGCGATCAGTGAACCCGCAATTGCGCACTTTCTTGAGCCCGCATTCCACGCTATGTCGGTTCCCGATGCTTTGGTCCACCCGATTGCGTTCACGATTGCGTTGACCTTCGTGTGTTCTTGCACGTTGTTTATGGCGAGATGGTTCCGAAGAATATCGCGCTGGCCTCACCGGACAAAGCGTCCCTCATCCTCGGCCCGTTCATGTTGGGTGTCGTGTTTCTGCTCAAGCCGTTGGTGGTCGCGCTGAACTTCATCGCGAATATGTGCTTGAAGCTGATGAAGATCGAGCCGAAGGACGAAGTCGCTTCGACCTATTCGCACGACGAAGTAGCCGGACTCGTTGAAGAATCGCGCCGCGAAGGCCTCCTCGACGACGACGAGTACGAACTCGTGTCCGGAGCGCTTGATTTCCAGGGTGGGACAGTCGCTCAAGTGCTACTGCCACGAGATTCACTCGTGACGATCGAAGCAGAAGCGACACCGATCGACATTGAGCTGGCATGTGCGCAAACCGGATATTCGCGGTTCCCAGTTCGAGACGCTGTTGGAGATTTCTCGGGGTATCTGCACATCAAGGACGTTCTAGAAACGGATCTTGATCGTCGATCCCTCCCGATTGCTGACAAGTGGTTGCGCCCACTTAGTACGGTTGCGACCGAAACCGGGCTGTACGAAGCATTGCGCGTCATGCAGGCTCGAGGCTCGCACATGGCTCGTGTAGCCGACGGCAACGGAGGCGTCGTGGGGGTCGT
>JAAZCT010000226.1 GCA_012513165.1 Actinomycetales bacterium | reverse complement strand
GGCTGGAACTGATCGAATCCGAACTCAAGGCGCGCTCGCTTGATTCGTGGCCGGTCTATGCGGGGAACGGCGCCGACGTGTGGCGCGCGGAAACACGCATCAGCGCGTGATGGCTAGCGTCGCAAACTTTGGGACAAGCGATCGGCGGCCGCAACCACGGCCGGTGCGTGCATCCGACCGGGCTGACGAGTGAGGCGTTCGAGTGGACCAGAAACTGATACTGCAGCCACGACTTTGCCCGAAGGCCCACGCACTGGGGCAGACACCGAACCGACTCCAGCTTCGCGTTCACCCACACTTTGAGCCCACCCGCGTTTGCGCACTGCGGCCAAGGACACCGACGTGAAGTCGGCCTTCTGGAGCAGCGCGTTCATGGGTTCGGGGTCCTCCCACGCCAGCAGTACTTGTGCTGCAGATCCGGCCGCCATCGTGAGTTGACCACCCACGGGCACCGAATCGCGCAAGCCGGACGGACGTTCTGCTGCGGCCACGCATACGCGGAACTCGCCTTGGCGGCGGAACAACTGGGCCGATTCGCCGGTGATGTCTCGCAAACGAGCCAGAACTGGGGCGGCGGTGGCCAAGAGCCGGTCCTCGCCGGCGGCAGCAGCGAGTTCACCGAGGCGGGGCCCGAGGATGAATCGCCCTTGCAGGTCGCGGCCAACAAAGCCATGATGTTCTAAAGCGACTGCAAGTCGATGCGCGGTCGGTCGGGCTAAACCTGTGGCCGTCACCAAACCTGCCAAGGTTGCTGGGCCGGGTTCTAGAGCTGAGAGTACGAGGGCGGCCTTATCGAGAACGCCGACTCCGCTAGACTTGTCCATGTCTTGATATTGCCGTATCAGAGTTTGAGACGCAACTGCAATGGAGGAAACATGCCAAAGACATTGGCCGAGAAGATCTGGAATGACCACGTCGTTCGCAGCGCCGAAGGCGAACCTGACCTGCTTTTCATCGATCTCCATCTCATTCACGAAGTCACCAGCCCCCAGGCTTTCGACGGACTGCGCCTTTCGGGCCGCCCGCTCCGTCGCCCGGATCTGACGCTGGCCACCGAAGACCACAACATCCCCACCACGGATCTTGATAAGCCGATCGCAGACATCGTCTCGCGTACGCAAGTCGAGACGCTGCGCCGCAACGCGGAAGAGTTCGGCGTGCGCCTCTACCCGATGGGCAACATCGAACAGGGCATCGTCCACGTGGTTGGCCCGCAGTTGGGCCTCACTCAGCCCGGCATGACGATCGTGTGCGGCGACTCGCACACCTCGACGCACGGCGCATTCGGTTCGCTGGCCTTTGGTATTGGAACCAGCGAAGTTGAACACGTTATGGCCACCCAGACACTGCCTCAAGCCAAGCCGAAGATCATGGCCGTCGAAGTCGTTGGCGATCTGCCAGCAGGCTCCACCGCTAAAGACCTGATCCTCGCGCTCATCACGCAAGAGTCGACCGGCGGCGGACAGGGCTACCTCGTGGAATACCGCGGCGAAGCTATCCAGAAACTCACGATGGAAGAGCGGATGACGATCTGCAATATGTCCATCGAATGGGGCGCCAAGGCTGGATTGATCGCACCCGACGAAACCACTTTCGAATTCATCAAGGGCAAAGATCACGCGCCGAAGGGCGAAGCGTGGGATGAAGCCGTTGCCTACTGGAAGAGCCTCGTCACCGACGAAGGCGCCACCTTCGACAAGGTCGTCAGCCTCGATGCAACCAAGGTCAGCCCCTTCGTCACGTGGGGCACCAACCCAGGCC
>JAAZCT010000225.1 GCA_012513165.1 Actinomycetales bacterium | reverse complement strand
TCCGTGAGTCGCTTCCAGATGGCCGGAAGTTGGTCGATGCGAGCGCCAAACATGTCGATGCGCTGACCGCCGGTAATCTTCGTATAGAGGTCGAAGTCGCGGGCGATCTCGCCGATGATGATGAGGCCTTCAGGCGTGATCTCGCCGCCGGGCACGCGGGGGACCACCGAGTAGGTTCCGTCTTTCTGCATGTTCGCCATGACGTGATCGTTGGTGTCTTGCAGTGCCGCATTCTCGCCGTCGAGGACGTGTCCGACTCCAAGGCTCGAGAGCACGGATGCCACCACGGGGCGGCAGATGCCACACCCTCGGCCGGTGCCGTGCTTCTCGATGATGTCGCTGAACGTGGTGAGTCCGGTGACGCGCACGATCTCGAACAGTTCCGCTCGGGTGTGAGCGAAGTGTTCACAGAGTGAGTTGTCGACGGTGATGCCGGCCGCGGTGAGTTCGGTATCGAGGATCGACTTTACGAGCGGCACACACGAGCCACAGGCCGTTCCGGCTTTCGTGCATTCTTTGAGCGAGCCGAGGTCGGTGCATTCTTGTTCGCAAATCGCGGTGCGGATGTCTCCGGCGGTGACGTTGTTGCACGAGCACACGGTTGCGGCGTCCGGCAGCGAACCGCTGGACGGCGGTTCGAGATCGCCGGGCACCAGCCAGGCCGACGGGTCGCCGCCCAGTTCGAGTCCGACCATCGGTCGAAGCGAGGCGTAAGCAGAGGCGTCGCCGACCAAGACACCGCCGAGAAGCGTCGAGGCGTCGTCACTGACCACGAGCTTCTTATAGACGCCAGCCACAGGGTCGGCGAACACTACGTCGAGGCTGCCTTCGGTGGCGCCGAACGCGTCGCCGAAGCTGGCAACGTCCACTCCCAGCAGTTTGAGTTTGGTCGATTCGTCTCCGTCTGCGAAGGCGGCGTCACCGCCGAGGAGTTGATCGGCGACCACTTCAGCCATCGTGTAGCCGGGACCAACCAAGCCCCAGACCTTGTCTTCGATGCAGGCGCTCTCGCCGATCGCATAGATCTCGGAGTCACTGGTGCGGCATTGCGCGTCGGTGACGATGCCGCCCCGGGGGTGGGTGCTGATTCCGGCGCTCGCGGCGAGTTCGTCGCGCGGACGAACGCCGGTGGCAAAGATGACGACGTCCACGTCGGTGACGTCCCCGGACGCGAACTCCATGCTCGAGACCACGCCTTGATCGTTCGCGATGATCTTGGAGGTGGCAGTGGAGGTGAGTACCGTGACGCCCAACTTCTCGATCAAGCGTTTCAGGGCCGAGCCGCCGCCTTCGTCAACCTGCAGTGGCATGAGGCGGTCGGCGAACTCGATCACTGATGCTTGGACGTCAAGCTCGCACAACGCGCCGGCGGCTTCGAGGCCGAGCAGCCCACCACCGATCACAGCGCCGCGCAGTGGCCGACCGAGTTCTTCGGATCGGATCGTCACCCAGTCGCGGATTGCGGCAACGTCTTCGAGCGTGCGGTAAACAAACGAGCCTCGCAGGTCGTGCCCTTGGACGGGCGGAACGAATGCGTACGCGCCGGTTGCGAGGACGAGTGCGTCGTAGTCGTGGGTGGCGTCGCCGCAGGTGACGGTTCGGGCCGCAGAGTCAACCGAGTCGACGCGGGCGTTGGTGTGCAGGGTGACCCCGGCAGACTCCCACAGCGACGATTCACCGAGATAGAGATCCGTGTGGCTTTCGAGTTTGAAGAACGACGTCAGCGCCACGCGATCGTAAGGGCGGTGGGCTTCGTCACCGAAGACGTCGATGCTCCAAGCGTTCGTTCCATCGCGTTCGATGAGGGCTTCGACGAGTCGCTGGGCGACCATTCCGGCGCCAACAACAACGAGTTTCTTGGTAGTCATGATGCGTTCTCCTCGGTGGATGGAGTTTCGAAGTGATCGGAGAGATCGGGTGCTTCCTTGGCAAGCATTCGGACGACGGTGAGATGCATCCAGATGAGGCACACGACGCTCAGCACGAACAGCACGAAGAACGTGGCAGACGGCAATCCCGTCCAGGCGGTGGTGTAGGCGAACAGCGGCGGAAGAATGAAGCCGCCCAGTCCGCCGAACATGCCCACGAGCCCGCCAACCGAGCCGACCTGGCCGGGGAAGTATTCAGGAATGTGCTTGTAAACGGCGGCCTTACCGATGCCCATCGCGCAACCGAGGATGAACACCAAGATCACGAACGGCACCAGCCCGATCTCGTAGTGGAGCAGATCCTTGACGCCGGTCGAGGAGACTTTCTCAGAGACGCTCACCACGAGGTGACCGTTCGGCACCATCAGCAAGAAGGTGGAACCGATCATCACGTAGAAGGTCCAATACATGACCCTTCGAGCGCCGATCTTGTCTGAGAACCAGCCGCCTAGGGGGCGCAGCAGGCTGGCCGGGAAGATGTAGGTCGCGGTGAGCAGAGCGGCCGTGCTGAGCGTGACGTCGAAGTTGTCGACGTAGTACTTCGGCAGCCAAGCGGCGAGCGCTACATAGGCGCCAAACACGGCCACGTAGTAGAGGCTGAACCGCCAG
>JAAZCT010000224.1 GCA_012513165.1 Actinomycetales bacterium | reverse complement strand
GTGTAGACATCGATTTCTCCGGAGACCTCAATGATGTGAAAACCTTGGAGATCTCGTTCAAGCAGCGACAGGTCCATGCCAGCATTGAACCAGCAAAACCCCCCTGAAAGCCAGAAAACGGCAATCTCTCTTCGTGTCGCTTTCCGGCAAGCTCCGGCCAAATTGACTGTTTGTCGGCCCCATGAGTCACACTTGAGCCTATGGATCCGCTCGCTTTTCTCGCCGAGTTCGAGGATCGGATCACCCATTTCGAACAGCGCGATCCGCAGCCGGGCGTAGTGGAGCCGTGGCCCGAATGGGTTTCGGCGCGCGTCCGAGAAATTTTCGAGCGCCAGGGCATCCACAGCTTGTGGGGCCATCAGGCCGAGGCCTTGAACCTTCTGCATTCTGGCCAGAACGTTGTGGTCGCCACGGGAACGTCCTCCGGCAAGTCGCTCATCTATCAAGTGCACGCGCTCGAAGCGTTGGCCGCGGGTCGGACGGGTTCCGCGTTACACGGCCACCGGCGACCAACCGTCCTATATTTGTCGCCTACCAAAGCGTTGGCGGCGGACCAGTGGAGTCGCCTTCCGAAGAACGTGCCCTGGCTGCGGGCCGCCACGGTGGACGGCGACAACACCGCCGAAGAGCGACAGTGGGCTCGCGATCACGCGAATCTCGTCCTGGCGAACCCGGACGTCTTGCACCATTCGATGCTGCCGCGCCATCGCAACTGGAGTCGGTTCTTATCGGGCCTGACGCTGGTGATCATCGACGAGGCGCACCATTATCGCGGCGTGTTCGGCAGCCACGTGTCCCAAGTGCTGCGACGTTTGCGGCGGTTGTGCGCCGAGTACGGTGCCGCTCCGTTGTTCGTTTTGTCTTCGGCGACGATGGCCGAACCTGAGCAGTCGGCGCGGAACCTCATCGGCTTAGACGTGGCCGCTGTGACCGACGATGGTTCGGAGCGGGGTGCTTTCTCGATTACTTTTTGGCAACCGCCCGTGTTGCCGGGGTTGTCCGGGCAAGAGAATCAGGTGCGTCGCAGCCCGATGCGCGAAGCCGGTGATCTACTGGCCAGTCTGGTGGCTGCGAAACAGCAGACGCTCGTCTTCGTGAACTCGCGCGCGGGAGCGGAACGGATTGCTCGGTTGGCTCGCGAGCACCTGAGCGACACGCATCCGGACGCCGAAACGTTGATAGCTGCCTATCGCGGCGGATACCTCCCCGAGGAGCGGCGCGATTTGGAAGAGGGCCTGCGCACCGGGCGTATTCGCGGCGTGGTGTCGACCTCTGCACTGGAGTTGGGCATCGACGTTTCGGGCCTGGACGTGGTGGTGACGGTCGGGTTCCCGGGAACTCGAGCGGCCATGTGGCAGCGTTTCGGGCGGGCCGGCAGGTCCGGTGCCGATGGTCTTGGCATTTTGATCGCGCGCGACGAGCCTCTTGATGCGCACATCGTGGAGCATCCCGAATCGGTCCTTTCGGCTCCTACCGAAGCGATCGTGTTCGATCCGAACAACCCGTACGTGCTCGGTCCGCATCTCGCTGCTGCTGCTCAAGAGATTCCGATCACCGAGGCCGACTTCGGGTTGTTTGGCCCTCGGGCACGCGAAGGGGTCAAGGCTTTGACCGCGGCAGGATTACTGCGGGCGCGCTCGAACGGCTGGTACTGGACGTCGCCAGAGCGGGCGTCTGATCTCGCCGATCTGCGTTCTTCAGGCGGTCATGAGATACAGATTGTGGAGTTCGACACGGGCCGCGTTGTGGGGACTGTGGACGCAGGTTCAGCCGATCGAGACGTGCACACCGACGCGGTCTATGTGCACCGCGGCGAGGACTTCGTGATCACGGACTATCAGCCCCAAGACCGGATCGCGTTCGCTCGCAAGGCAGAGGTTTCGCACTCGACTCAAGCCCACGGAGATACCTCGATCTCGGTGATCCACGAGAACGAGCAGCGCCTGTGGGCTGATGCGACGATTTCGTGGGGTCCAGTCAAGGTAACCAACCAGATCACCGGGTTCGACGTTCACGATCGCGAGTCAGGCCGCTCTTTGGGCGAACAACCGCTCGATTTGGCGAAGCGTTCCTACGACTCGGTAGCCGTGTGGTGGACCTTGCCCGCGATCGAGGTTTCGCAACTGCTCGAGGAGAGCCGGGTTGCTGGCGCAGCGCACGCGGCCGAACACGCGGCCATCGGGTTGCTGCCGCTGTTCGCCGAATGCGACCGCTGGGATATCGGCGGCGTGTCGACCACACACCACCCGGACACGGGCCGGTTGACGGTGTTCGTGCATGACGGGTATCCCGGCGGGGCGGGGTTCTCCGAGCGCGGGTTCGCGGTGATGCGTTCGTGGCTGCAAGCAACGCTGGAGACGATTCGAGATTGCGAGTGTTTCGATGGCTGCCCCCGCTGCGTGGTGTCGCCGAAGTGCGGGAACCGCAACGAGCCGCTCGACAAAGACGGGGCTGTGGTCTTGTTGACGGCACTACTTGCGGGCGCTCCGGCCCAGTCGACGTAGCCCCGTCGACGCAGTAGACCGGAGGGCTCAGTCGAAGTAATAGTC